>NZ_DAMDQC010000047.1:0-28704 GCF_032082325.1 Pantoea sp. CTOTU50773
CGCCGTGCGCGTGAGCAAGGTTTGCCTGCCCGTTTCAAAGGTAAAAACTTTGTGTTTGATGAACGTATGGGCGAACGTATTTCTGACGATATTCTCTCGAGTTGCCACCAGTGCGGCGTGCCGTGCGATAGTCACACTAACTGCGTCAATTACGGATGCCATCTGCTGTTCATTCAGTGCCCGAGCTGTTCGGAGAAATACCACAACTGCTGCAGCCCGCTGTGCATGGAAGAGGCGACATTAACACCGGAAGAGCAGCGTTCACGCCGCGCAGGCCGTGAAAACGGTAATAAGGTGTTCAATAAGTCACGCGGTTTACTCAACATGACGATGGCGATCCCCGCGCCAGAGAAGAAGTAAACTGCATCCAGCCTGAGGCCGCATGACCTCAGGCTGGTTCTGCCTTACTGCCGCACGCCTTCCACTGAGATAATCAGCTCAGCTTTCTGCGATGCCGGTCCAAGATCTTTAGTGATATTAAAATCCTTCAGCACGATCTCACCGTTAGCTTCAAATCCGGCACGATAGCCGCCCCAGGGATCCTTGCCTTCGCCCAGCAGTCGGGCGTCCAGCGTGATCGGCTTTGTCACGCCGTTGAGCGTCAGGTCACCCGTGATCTTGTACTCTTTGCCCTCTTTTTTCACTGCGGTTGAGGCAAAGGTGGCTTGTGGGAATTTGGCGGTGTTAAGGAAATCCGCGCTGCGAATATGCTTGTCACGTTCGGCATGGTTAGTATCGAGGCTGGCGGTGTTCAGGGTCACGTTAACCTTATCGGCCGCTGGGTTGGCTTCGTCAAAAGTAAAAGTGCCGTCAAAATCTTTGAACGTCCCGTATAGCCAGCTGTAACCCAGGTGCTGAATGCGGAACTGAACAAAGGCGTGCTGGCCTTCTTTATCAAATTTATAGTCTGCTGCGCTGGCCAGCAAACTGGTGCCTAACAGGCTAGCGGCACTCAGTGTCAGTAGCGTCTTCTTGAGCATTTTACTTCTCCTTTTCAGAGGTTAACGGGATGCGGTAACCCAGCATCCTTTTCAATGTGACGTCTCGATCAATAAAATGGTGTTTTAATGCCGCCAGCCCATGCAGCGCGGAAAACAGCACTAATCCCCAGGCCAGCCACAAATGCAGATCGCCAGCCAAATCAGCCTGTTCACCTGCTCCACTTAACAGGGCGGGCACTTCGAACCATCCGAACACCGAGATAGCTTTGCCATCGGCGGTCGATATCAGGTAGCCGCTTACCAGTAGCAGCAACAACAAGCCATACAACAGCCCGTGAGCCAGGCTGGCGGAGCGGCGAATTAAGGGAGAATAGTGTGGTAAGAGTGCGGGTGGGGGAGAAATAACACGCCAGCCAAGGCGCAGCAGTAATGTGGCAAATAGGAGCATGCCAATGCCTTTGTGGATTTCCGGGGCGCTGTGATACCAGCCATCGTAATATCCCAATCCGACCATCCACAGACCCAGCGCAAACATGCCGTAAATGACCAGCGCCATTAGCCAATGCAACATAATGGTCATTAGCCCGAAATGTTGTCTGGAGTTACGCCACATAAAAGTGAATCCATATCTGGAAATAGGTGGTAATAAGCATCCATACTTTGAAATATGAAAGCAATTAAGCTTACCTTTCTATAAAATTTAAAAAGACATTCGGAAATTGTGCGTTTATATCGATGTCTGCGTCAGAAATATTGAAGATGGTTGTATAGGTGGCGGGGAAATAAAATTGAATTGAATATTGCTACACCTAATGCGGCAATCTTAACGCTTAAATGTCAGGAAAGAACTATTAATGTAAGCTTGCGTCAATATAAGGCTGGCGCCTGAGGCGCCAGCGAGACAACGTTAAGCAAAGCGCGAAAGTGAAAACGGCTTCAGGTCAAAGGATAAGGGCTTATCCTGGGCAAATTCACTGGCAAGTTCACCTAATACGCTGGCAAATTTAAATCCGTGTCCACTCAAGCCGGTAATAATTAATCGATTTGGCTCGCCTGGAAGGGTATCTACAATAAAGTCTTCGTCAGGTGTGTTGTCATAACTGCAGGCCTCACCGTGTAAGCAAACGCCAACCCCCGGTAAGAACTGACGCAGGAAACTGAAGGCTTCACTGCCGTCTGCAGCGATACTGCCGAAAGGTTTACGATCTTCGGGTTTCTGCATCAGCTGCCCGCCATCGTGACGTCCCACTTTTAATGCATTGTTGTCGGCAGGGAAGCCATAAAAGTGACTGCCATCAGGCATCTCCACCGTGAAGCCAGGAAATTGGTTGTTCTCGCTATAACGTCCATCTGCCTGATACCAGGCAAAGACTTTACGCACCGGTTGTACTGGCAAATCTTTTACCAGCTCACTCACCCAGGTTCCGGCACTGACCAATAATTTACGCGCGCGAAACACGCCGTCGCGGGTAGTGACTTGCTGCAAGTCACCATCGCGTGCGATCTCACTCACCGGGCAATTAAACAGTTGTGCGCAGCCCGCCTGTTCAGCCAGCTGTATCCAGCTACGAACCGCCTGCTCACATTTCAGGAAGCCGGAGTGAGGTTCGAATACCCCAACGTAGCCGTCGGGCACAGAGATCTGCGGCCAGCGCTTGCGCACTTCGTCTGCCTGCAGGATTTTTACTTCCAGTTGATAGGTTTTGGCGCTGTCGATGACATTTTGGATAAATGAGGAAGTGAGGGGGGCCAGATTGAGGATGCCGCTTCGATGCATAATGCGTTCACCGCTCTGACGTTCCAGCTCATCCCACAAGGTTTGTGCGCGCAGCACCAGCGGGACATAGCGTTCACCTTCGCCATAGGCATGGCGGATCAGGCGTGTTTCACCGTGGTGTGTGCCCTGGCTGTGCGGAGGATGGGCACTATCAATCATCAATACCGATAAGCCTGCCTGGGTTGCGTAAAAACCGGCGGCGGCTCCCACCGATCCGCTGCCCACCACAATCAGATCATAAACCATAACCACACCACTCCTGCCAAACGACGAAATTTTTCAACAGCATAGCAAAAAAATCGTGTCCATGAAAAAGGCACCCTATTGGGTGCCCTTTCACGCGAAGTAAGAAATTAGTGCTTTTGATTATCGCGTAGGTATTGCTCTGTGGACTCAATCTTTGCAATGCCAGCTTCGAGTATCGAGATGAACTGTCTGGCTACGTCGGTAGTCAGCCAGTAGGTGGGTCCCACGTCAGCTTCTTCTTCTTTCTGATCCTGCGATGATAGCGAGTGCAGGCGGATCATCATGGCGTCATAACTGTCTACGGTACTGATGTCCCATCCAACCAGCGGATGAGTCTGAATGACGTCTTTATTTCTGTCCATTATAACCTCCTTATTACTCGTTAAACGAAGTGCTTCTTGAGGTTCAATGCGGCTTTTCTTGCACTAGCGGAACAATTATAACATGAAACAGGCGGTACAATAGTTAAAACGTGTGGCGATTAAAAAGAGAACGATAATAAATGCGTTCAGAATGCGACTTTTGTCGAATAATAAAGTGCCCGCTGCTTCGGGCCTTTATTCGATAATCGTGACAGTGGCTACACCTTAGTTATCGGCGGCGTTAGGTGAAAACTTTACGCTGCAGTGACAAGTAAAAAAAGGCCAGTTTCAGGCCTGCGCTTCTGGAGGCAGCTGGCCATTACGCCGCTGAATCTCTTCAGCCAACCGAGTAAAGTGCTGCTGTAACTGTGCGTCGTGGTTCTGATTTTGCGCTTCGAGCGACAGATTATGCACCAGTAACTGACTGGCGCGATCGTCGAGGCAGAACGTCAAACTGGCAAAGGCATTTTCCAGCACCGTTAAGCGTCGCTGCTGTTCAGCAATTAATGCCAGCAATTCACCGAAGGTCATCGCCTCTTCTGGTTTTTCAGTAGTCATGTAAAACACCTCCCGTAAGCATGACGAGGCAAGGATAGGGTATCGTTAAACATGAGTCTAGATGCAGCGACTTTATCTGGCGAGAGGGAAATTAAAACAAAAAACCGGGTGGCGAAACCCGGCAAAAACGGCACAGTGGCAGTTAATCAGTAATAAACCAGTCGTCTGCGCTTTCCCACGTTTCTTGTAAAATATCGCTAATGCGTTCGCGTGACGCTTTACAGCCACCAAATACGCTCAATTGATTGCCGCCCGCATAACGGACTTTGACATGGTGATTATCTTCGGGAAAATCACGGGAAATACGACGGGTGAGTTCGGCACTGAGTGCATCCAGTGCACCTGCGGGAAGGGGCTGAGTTTTCGCTACGGTAATTTCAACACGCATAAAAGCCTCCGGGATAATATACTGGTTATTTGTACAGTAAAATTATCCCAAAGGCAAGCCATGCATTATTATTCTTTGATGCGCCAGTTCAGCGTCTCACCTGCAAGGAACGGCACCAGTGTGTCATCGGTCACATTGATGGTGTCCTGCACTGTCCATGACTCGCGGACCAGCGTCAGCGTGCCTTCATTCAGTGGCAGGCCATAGAAGTTCGGGCCGTTTTCTGAACAGAACGCTTCAAAATGTTCCAGCGCATTCAACTCTTCGAATACCGTGGCATAGGCAGGCAGCGAGGTCGGTGCGTTAAACACGCCGGCACAGCCGCAGCTGGCTTCTTTCAGATGACGCAGATGCGGTGCCGTGTCCGTGCCGAGGAACACGCGACGATTGCCACTCGCCACCAGGGCGCGCAGCGCTTCCTGATGAATATTGCGTTTCAGGATCGGCAGGCAATAGAGATGAGGGCGAACACCGCCCACCAGCATGTGGTTACGGTTAAACATCAAATGCTGTGGTGTAATGGTGGCACCCAGCAGGTCGTTGCCCGCAGCCAGATATTCTGCCGCTTCTTTAGTGGTGATGTGTTCCATCACCACTTTCAGGGCTGGGAAGCGCTGACGCAGCGGTTCCAGCACGGTTTCGATAAAGCGTGCTTCACGGTCAAATATATCGATGTGCGAATCCGTGACTTCACCGTGTACCAGCATCGGCATACCGATCTGCTGCATACGATCCAGCACGCTGGCGATGGAATCAATATTGGTGACGCCGTGGCTGGAGTTAGTGGTGGCATGCGCGGGATAGAGTTTTGCTGCCGTGAAGGTCCCGTCGCGGAAGCCACGCTCAATTTCATCCGCATCTAATGAATCGGTGAGGTAGCAGGTCATCAGTGGCGTAAAAGCGTGTTCAGCGGGCAGCGCAGCCATAATGCGCTCGCGATAGGCAATGGCGGCCTCGACGCTGGTCACCGGTGGAACCAGGTTTGGCATGACAATCGCACGACCATTGACCGCACTGGTATAAGGCAGAACTGCATTAAGCATCGCGCCATCGCGCAGATGGATATGCCAATCGTCAGGGCGGCGAATCGTGATTTGCTGGGGTTGGGCTGTCATTCAAAAAGGCTCCGGCTGAGAAAAAACGAATGGGCACGTTTAGGCCGGGGAGTAATCATAAGGGTGTGAGCAACCGTTTGCACGGGATTTTATTGCCGGAAACAAAAACCGCACCCGAAGGTGCGGTGGTTGAGGTTAATCCGTAAACGGAATCACCAATTGTCCCGGCTTCACTTCAATACCCTTGGCAAATTTCTTCGCCAGTGCTTCCCCTTTACTACGGTCTTCGCTTAGCACATAGGCAGGCTTCTCATTGAAGTAGCGTTTGAGAGACTCATTAAGATAAGGCGTCAGTGTTTTCATGATGGACGCCATCTTTTCTGGTTGTACTTGCGCGTCGACAATTTCAATATCATGCAGATAAATTGCGCCTTCCTGCGCATTGAAAATCGGCTGCGCTTTCATCTTCAGCTGCATCTCAGCCTGCTGTGGACCAAACAGCGAGCTGACATTGATGTTTGCTTTGCCGGAGAGGGTAATCTTACCGGGTTCTTCACGACCAATCTGACTGGTGAGATCGCTGAGCACGATGTGTGCATTGACCAGCCCGGATACGCCGACGTCTTTTTCGAAGTTATTGCGCTTCTGCAGCGCTTGATTCACTTCCTGTTCGCTAATGGTGTATTGCGTCAATTGATTACAGCCGCTCAACAGCACGGCTAAAAACAGGGCTAATAGCCCAGACATCGCCTTTTTCATAGATCCTCATCCTGAACGATACGGCAAAACAGCCATAGCCTGCCTGAAACCGGGCCAGGTGTCACCAGGAGAGGGATGAGAAACGCCGCAGCGTTTCTCATCGGACGGGGCTATGCCGCGATGGAAGAGAGCAGGTTAATCTGGGTTTGCTTCGCCATATTGTCGCGGTAATCCGCTACGCGACTCGGCCATTCGATGCCAGCCACTAAGGTGAGCGAACGCAGGAGCGGAAACAGATTGATATCGTCTTCAGACAGTTCGCCATTCACGGCATTGGGTTTGACGATGAGCTTATCGAGTTGGCGCAGGTCATCACTGATGTTTTTTATCAGCCCGGGCGCGTGTTTACGCAGCTCAGTGAAATCTCCGACGCTGGCCTGTTTTTTCTCACGGAAGTAACTCCGCGCTTCCGGCGTGGCAAATTCCGCAAACGAGGCATCAGCGATGCGCGGAATCAGCAGCTTATTGATATAGCCGTTAACGCGGCGCAGCCATTCGCTGATGGCGGGGTTGTTTTTGCCATTAAGCAGCGGCTCGCGATCCTGCTTATCCACCAATCGGACAATGTCCATACTCTCTGGCATCGCACTGCCATCGGCTTTTTGCAGAATGGGCGCCATCTTCTGCCCGATGAGTTTTTTTGGCATCTGCTCATCGTCATTGAGCATAACGATCAATTCAACCGGCAGGTTCTTTAAGCCAAAAATCATGCGTGCTTTCACGCAGAAAGGGCAGTGATCGTAGATGTAGAGTTTCATCCCGTTTCTCCTGTGTAAATCTAAGGGTGACAAAGGTCACCCTTTTTCCGGACGTGCGGGAAGTATGGAAGAGATCCTCCGAAGGGGCAAACTAGCTGCTGAAGATGATCGGTGCCACCGGGCGCGGCTGGAACTGCCACCACAATGCCAGCAGAGTGATGATGCCAACGCTGCTCAGCAACATCCAGGGCAGTTCAGGCAGAGCCAATTGCTGGCCCATGTCGAACATCCACCCACCACCGGAGTAGCCAATCAGACCGCCGATAGCCAGACCTAAACGACTGAATCCCATGTAACTGCCCCGCGCGCGTGAACTGGCCAACGATGCGCTGAGCGTCTCGCGTGCCGGTTCGGCGATGATGGACCCCAGGTAGAACACGCCGATTAACAAAAACAGCGAAGGGAGAGATTGGGTCATGCCGACAGGCAGCAGGCTAAAGGTCATCAGGAATAAACCCGCCATAAGCCGGGTTTCCAGGCGGAAGCGTTTTTCGCTCCAGCGGGCCAGCGGATAGAGCAGGCTGAGCGACAGCATGGCTTCGATGGCGTACATCCATTTCACGGCGGCGGGCGCACCAGCCACCTGATTCACCATCACCGGCAGCATCAGCATGACCTGCACGGCCAGAATGTAGTAGCCGGTCAACGTCAGCACATAGAGGCGAAAACGTTTATCCTGCCAGACACGCTGCATACCTTCGCGCATCGCAATGCGTTCCGTTGAGATGCGCCACGGCGGTAGCCACACGGCGTTAAATATCGCCGCAGCGACAAACACCGCTGCACCCACCCAGCACACCAGGCGGAAATCCCACGCCAGCAACCAACTGCCAATCAGCGCCCCTAGCACGGCTCCCGCGCTGTCCTGCATCATCAGCAGCGAGAAGAAGCGACCGCGTTCACGAGCGCGCACCAGTTTTACCACCATGGCGCTGCGGGGCGGGTCAAACAAGGTGCCACCGAGGCCGGAAAGCAAACAGGCCAGCCACAGCATCCAGGGTTGATGCGCCAGCGCCATGCAGGCAAATCCGGCTGCGCGCATCAGCATGCCCGTCACAATCAGCGGACGTGCGCCAAAACGGTCCGCAATCGCGCCGCCGAAAATGCCTAGCCCCTGCTGTACAAATTGACGCAAACCCAGCGCGATACCCACCATTAACGCCGCCCAGCCCAGTTGCTCAACGAAATGGATAGAAATCAGTGGAAATACCACGAAAAAGCCTAACACTACCAACATGTTATCGACTAAGAGGAATGTTTTACCGAGGCGTCGTGCCCGCGCTACCCGAGACATGCTTAATCCTGAGCAAGAGAAGAGAAAAGTGACCAGTTGGTCTATTTTCCGCCTGCGCTGACGGGAAAGACAGCGTATCCAGGATGATATTTTTTCATCGAATCCGCAGAAAAATTAATCCTGGATAAGGATGAATTGCGTGGCAGGGGCTTGAGGGTTTTACCGTAGTGAAAGGGACGGTTATAGTGAGAAGTATCGCCTCAGGCGTACATCTTTCTTAAAGTTATGGATTTCAGGAGTCATGATGTTTGGCTATCGTTCTGCTGGACCCCGCGTGCGCCTGACTACCGATCGTTTGGTGGTCCGTTTAGTTCACGAGCGCGATGCCTGGCGATTGGCAGATTATTATGCAGAGAACCGCGTCTTTCTTAAACCCTGGGAGCCGGTGCGCGACGAGAGCCACTGCTATCCCTCGGGCTGGCAGGCACGCCTTGGACTGATCGCGGATATGCATAAACAGGGCTCTGCCTACTATTTTGTGCTGATGGACCCGGAAGAGCATGAAGTGCGCGGAGTGGCCAATTTTAGCAACGTGCTGCGCGGTTCATTTCACGCCTGTTACCTCGGTTATTCATTAGGCGAGAAGTGGCAGGGGCAAGGCATGATGTTTGAAGCGTTGCAGTCAGCGATTCGCTATATGCAACGACAGCAACGCATTCACCGCATTATGGCTAACTATATGCCGCATAATCAGCGCAGCGGTGATTTGCTGGCGCGTCTCGGATTCGAGAAAGAGGGTTATGCCAAAGATTACCTGCTGATTGATGGACGCTGGCAGGATCACGTGCTGACCGCGCTGACGTGGCAGGAGTGGACCGCGGATCGTCGTGGACAATAAAAGGAAAACCGCATGAAAATGGCTTTATCCGCGCAGGCGCTGCGTGTGATCGGTTGCCTGTTAGAGAAACAGGTCACCACTCCGGATCAATATCCGCTTTCCCTTAACGGCGTGGTCACCGCCTGTAATCAAAAAACCAACCGTGAACCGGTGATGAACCTGAGTGAAATGGAGGTGCAATCTCAGCTTGATGAGCTGGTGAAAAAGCATCTTGCCACCTCCACTAACGGGTTCGGTCAACGCGTCAGTAAGTATGAACAGCGCTTCTGTAATTCTGCATTCGGTAATTTGCAGCTTAACAGCGCAGAAGTGGCGGTGCTGACGCTACTGTTCTTACGCGGCGCACAGACGCCGGGTGAGCTGCGTACCCGCAGTGGACGTTTGCATGAGTTCAGCGATATGAATGAGGTCGAGCAAACGTTGAACGGCTTAATCACCCGTGATGACGGCCCGATGGTGGTGCGTCTGGCACGTGAGCCGGGTAAACGCGAAAGCCGTTATATGCATCTGTTCGGCGGCGATGTGGCTGAAGCACCCGCCGCGAGCACGGATGAGATGGACAGTGAAGATTTGGTCAGCCGGGTTGCGCAGTTGGAACAACAGGTGGCTCAGCTGCAATCCCAGCTGGAGCACCTGTTGCAGAAGGAGCAATAACATGACGCTACGTATCGGTATTGTTGGATTAGGCGGCATCGCGCAAAAAGCCTGGTTGCCCGTGTTGTCGCACGCCACCGACTGGCAGCTGGCAGGGGCGTTTTCGCCGAATCAGGCTAAAGCCCAGCCGATTTGCGACAGCTACCGCATGCCATATTTCAGTCAGCTGGACGCGCTGGCAGCCGCCAGTGATGCGGTCTTTGTGCACAGCAGCACCGCCAGTCATTTTGAAGTGGTGCAGGCGTTGCTGCTGGCGGGCAAAGATGTTTGCGTGGATAAACCTTTAGCCGAAACCCTGCAGCAGGCGGAAGCGCTGGTGGCACTGGCAGAGAAGCGCAAACGTAAACTGATGGTGGCGTTTAATCGTCGCTTTGCGCCACGCTATCAACAGTTGAAAGCGGAAATGCCGCGAGCGGCTTCACTGCGTATTGAGAAGCATCGTGCGGATAGCGTGGGTCCACAGGATCTGCGTTTCACTTTGTTGGATGACTACCTGCACGTGGTGGATACAGCGCTGTGGCTGGCAGGGGGCAAACTGACGCGTGAGCAGGGCTTTATTGAAACTAACGAGGAGGGGGCGATGCTGTATGCCGAGCATCACTTCTCGGCGGGGGCACTGCAAATCACCACCAGCATGCATCGTCGCGCGGGCACGCAGCGCGAGGTGGTGAGCGCCATCTGCGACGGTGACTACATCGAAATTAATGAGATGCGTGACTGGCAGCAGGAGAACCTCGGTGGCTTACGCACCGATCCGGTAGCCTCCTGGCAAAGCCATCTTGCTCAGCGTGGTTTCAGCGGTGCGGCACAGCATTTTATCCAGTGCGTACAAAATCAGACGATGCCTGAAACCAGCGGTGAACAGGCGCTGGCGGCGCAGCGTCTGGTGGAAAAACTGTGGCGCGATGCCGAACAGGAATAACCCCTTGTAACACTCAATGCTGGTCATTTCCCGCCGTGGCAGTAGACTATCGCCGGACATCAGCAGATGTCCGCGCTAAGTTGCTCATTTATCCGACACTTTTCAGGATGCGCCACTCAAAATGAATTTGTTGAAATCGCTGGCTGCGGTCAGTTCGATGACCCTTTTTTCCCGCGTGCTGGGCTTTGCCCGTGATGCCATAGTGGCACGCGTTTTCGGTGCCGGTATGGCCACCGATGCCTTCTTCGTGGCCTTTAAACTGCCCAATTTGCTGCGCCGTATCTTTGCGGAAGGCGCCTTTTCTCAGGCGTTTGTGCCCATTCTTGCCGAATACAAAAGCAAGCAGGGCGAAGAGGCCACACGCGTATTTGTGGCCTATGTTTCCGGTTTGCTGACGCTGGTGCTGGCGGTGGTGACGGTGCTCGGCATGATTGCCGCGCCCTGGGTGATTATGGTCACTGCGCCCGGATTTGCTGACACCGCCGATAAATTCGCGCTGACCAGTTCGCTACTACGCGTAACCTTTCCTTATATTCTGCTGATCTCCCTGGCGTCGCTGGCCGGTGCGATACTCAACACCTGGAATCGTTTCTCGGTTCCGGCATTTGCGCCGACGTTATTAAACATCAGCATGATTGGCTTTGCGGTGTTTGCTGCCCCGCATTTCCATCCACCGGTGATGGCGCTGGCATGGGCTGTGGTGGTCGGTGGGGTGTTGCAACTGTTCTACCAACTGCCGCACTTGAAGAAAATCGGCATGCTGGTGTTGCCGCGCCTCAACCTGCGTGACGCCGGTGTATGGCGCGTCATGCGCCAAATGGGACCGGCGATTCTTGGCGTATCGGTGAGCCAAATATCCCTGATCATCAACACCATTTTCGCCTCATTCCTCGTCTCGGGTTCAGTGTCGTGGATGTACTATGCTGACCGTTTGATGGAGTTCCCGTCGGGCGTATTGGGTGTCGCACTGGGCACGATTTTGCTGCCATCGTTAGCGAAGAGTTTCGCCAGCGGCAATCATGATGAGTACTCGCGTCTGATGGATTGGGGCCTGCGCCTCTGCTTCCTGTTGGCCCTGCCGAGCGCTGTTGCCCTCGGCATCCTCTCTGGCCCACTGACCGTGGCGCTTTTCCAGTACGGTAAATTCACCGCGTTCGATGCCGCCATGACGCAGCGTGCGCTGGTGGCGTATTCGGTAGGATTGATGGGGCTGATTGTGGTCAAAGTGCTGGCGCCCGGATTCTATTCGCGTCAGGACATTAAGACCCCGGTGAAGATTGCGATTGTGACGCTGATCATGACGCAGGTGATGAACCTGGCGTTTATCGGCCCGCTCAAACATGCCGGATTGTCGTTGTCGATTGGATTAGCGGCTTGTTTGAATGCCGCGCTGCTGTACTGGCAATTACGTAAACAGGATATCTTCCAGCCGCAGCCGGGTTGGTTTAGCTTCCTGGTGCGTCTGATGATTGCGGTTGTGGTCATGGCAGCAGCGCTGCTGGGCATTCTGCATGTGATGCCGGCCTGGGAAGAAGGGCAGATGTGGTGGCGGTTACTGCGTCTGGCTGCAGTCTGTGCTATTGGCGGTGGTGCTTACTTTGTCATGCTGGGTCTGTTGGGCTTCCGCCCGAGAGATTTTGCCCGCCGCACGCTGGCATAAAAAAATCCCGCCTCGGCGGGATTTTTCTTTATTAACCTTTGCGGCTGAGCGTCGACTGACCTTTGCCTAATCCATCGGGACCGTAAAACGCCTGAGTCTGGTGCGGTTTCAGTACCGAGAGCGCATCATTGGTGAAGCTGATTTGATGCTGCAGCAGAATACCGTTATGAGTGTTGGTATCGCGCAAACGGCGGGTATGCTGCTGAATGCTCTGCCAGCGGCGTTCACGATCGCTGTGACCATCATAGGGCGCCTGAGTACCGAGTGATTTTTCGGTATTTCGGCGCATGTCGTCCAGATAATTCAACGTCGTCAGCAGCGCGCTTTTATCTTCTGATATGCGCTGCAACAGGTTGCCATTAACCTGGCCGGCAGACAGTTGCTGTTGCTCTTCATCCATCACCACAGTGAGTGAAGCCAGCACGTCTTGCATTTTATCTAAGGTGGTCAGCAGATTGTCCATTGGGATTAGTTACCCTCTAAATACGCCTTGGTATCGGCGATCAGCGCGTCGGCGATCTTACCGGTATCCATTTTCAGTTCGCCATTACGAATAGCGGTTTTCAGTTGTTCAACACGTGCAGTGTTGATGTCTTTGCTGCCCGGCTGCATTAACTGCGCCTGAGCCGTGCTCAACTTCACTTCGGCACCGCTTTCGCTGGTGCTGGCGTTGGTTGAAGCAGTCACGTTTTGGCGCACCTTGCCGTTGTTATCGTTGGTGTCGCGGGATTGTACAGTGCTCACCGGAATTAAAGGCTGCGTTCTGTCGATGCTCATGGTCGTGCTCCTGTAAGGTCAGCTGAGGGTCAGTCAACTGAGTCAGCATAGGGTAATGTCTTTGTTGATATCTCTATCGGCAGAACAACAAGGTTCTTTAACGCTTTATAGCGATATCAGAATATTCCCATCCGCGTCGACGCGCCCACTGACAACCTGACCATTTCCCATGCGCACGCGCACCATTTGTGCCGCGCTGGCGTTGTTCAGCGCACGTCCTTCGCTACTGGCATTAAACCCGTTTCCGCTGGCTACCACCATCACATTTTGTCCTGCTTTGACCCGCCAGGGCTGACGCAGCATCATTGCGGTCACCGGCTGTCCAGGCGGGATATCGCGCAGCGCAATCGCATCGGTCACGCTGTTGTTATCGAACAGGGCTCGCGGAGGCAGTTCATCCAGACGCCCGGTCTCGAGACGGAAATCATTCGGGTCGAGGGTACTGCCACGGGCGACCTGACGGCTGGCAACTAAATACTGACCGGTCACCTGTACCTGAACTTGCAGGAAACGACGATTCTGATCGCAACTGGCGGCAATGCTGAGATTACCCCATTGGCGGCTGTTGCCCGGCAGTTGTAACGCCGGTGCCTCGCAGGTCGGCCACTGCTCTTTGGGTGTGCGCACCACCACGGTCATCCCCGCGGCATGTTGCGGATCGCGCGCTTTAAAAAACTGCGTTAACTGTGCGGTCAGGTCCGCCGCATGGCCGGGCAGCGCGAAGGCCAACAACAACGTGGCCAGCAAAGATAAAGAACTGCGCATAAACGCCTCCTGTCGAGAAGATGGCCTGAGTCTACTCTTCGCGCGAAAAATTCAATGTCAAAAATAGCCGTGATTTTTGCTGCTATTCAGACGATCGCCCTTGCATTTGTCCACTTAAGCTGTCAGCTCGAAATTCTCATTCGCGGAGGAAGCATGCTCGACAAACTCGATGCCGCGCTGCGATTTGGTACAGAAGCGTTAAATCTGCGTGCTCAGCGCCAGGAAATCCTGGCGTCCAATATTGCCAACGCCGATACCCCGGGCTACCAGGCGCGGGATATCGACTTTGCCAGCCAGCTGAGCAAGGTGATGGAAAATGGTCGCGCGGAGGGGAGCAGCATGGCGCTGAAAGTCACCTCTTCACGTCACATCGCTGCTGAAACCAACTCTCAGCCATCCATGGACCTGATGTACCGCATTCCCGATCAACCTGCCGCGGATGGCAACACCGTGGATATGGATCGTGAACGTACGCAGTTTGCTGATAACAGCCTGAAATACCAAACCGATCTCACCCTCATCAGTAGCCAAATCAAAGGCATGATGAGCGTTCTGCAGGGGCAATAACCATGGCATTGCTGAATATTTTTGATATCGCCGGTTCTGCGATGACCGCGCAATCACAGCGCCTCAACGTCAGTGCCAGTAACCTGGCCAACGCCGATAGCGTCACCGGGCCGGATGGCCAGCCTTATGTGGCAAAACAGGTGATATTCCAGACCGATGCCGCTCCTGGCGCGGCGACCGGTGGCGTCAAGGTCGCGGGCGTGGTGAACGATCCTACCCCGGCCAAATTGGTGTATGACCCCGGTAATCCGATGGCGGATGAGAAGGGTTACGTCAAGATGCCAAACGTCGATGTCGTATCAGAAACCGTTAACACCATGTCAGCGTCCCGCAGTTATCAGGCCAACGTCGAAGTGTTGAATACGGTGAAATCAATGATGATGAAAACCCTGACGATGGGTCAATAACGGAGCACGAACATGAGCGTAGCAGTCGGCGTTAATGCCAATCTTGACCCAACGGTACTGAGTTCTTCCAGTTCAACAGGGACGGGAAACAGTGCTCAGGACTTGCAGAACCAGTTCCTGACCATGCTGGTGACGCAGTTGCAGAACCAGGATCCCACCAACCCAATGGACAACAGCCAGCTCACCACTCAGCTGGCGCAAATTAACACCCTGAGCGGCATTGAGAAGCTGAATACTACATTGGGTTCTATCTCTGGTCAGCTCACCACCAGCCAGTCACTGCAGAGTACGACGCTGATTGGGCATGGTGTGATGATTGATGGCAGCCAGATCCTGGTTGGCAGTGGTACCACGACACCTTTCGGTGTGGAGTTGAGCACGGCCTCTACAGCCACCACCGCGACCATCAAAGATTCGAACGGCACTGTGGTTCGCACTGTCGATTTGGGCGCATTGACGTCCGGCGTTCACGCTTTCTCCTGGGACGGCAAAGATGCGAATGGCACGACAGTGGCTGATGGCAAATATTCTGTATCAATTGCCGCCAGTAATGGCAGCACACAATTGGTGGCACAACCGCTTAATTACGCTTACGTGAATGGCGTGAGTACGGTGGATAACACCTCAAAACTGGACCTCGGCACCATGGGCTCCGCCACTCTTGATGAAGTTCGTCAGATTCTCTAATTCAATTTTAGCAGGAGACACGTTATGTCTTTTTCTCAAGCTGTCAGTGGTATGAATGCGGCCTCCAGTAACCTGGATGTCATTGGTAACAACATCGCCAACTCCGCGACCGCGGGTTTCAAATCCAGCACCATTTCGTTCGCGGATATGTTTGCTGGTTCAAATATCGGTATGGGTACCAAGGTCGCTGCGGTTATTCAGAACTTCAACGACGGTACCACGACCTCAACCAGCCGTGGTCTGGACGTGGCACTGAGCGGTAACGGTTTCTTCCGTATGACCGATGCTGCGGGTAGCGTGTACTACTCTCGTAATGGTCAGTTCACGCTGGATGCCAACCGTAACCTGGTGAACACTCAGGGCATGAGCGTGACCGGCTATCCGGCAACCGGTACCCCGCCGACCATTCAGACGGGTGCAAACCCGGTGGCATTGAGCGTACCGACGACGCAGATGTCGGCGCGCGCGACCACGACCGCCGGTTTGGTGTCTAACCTGAACTCCACAGATAGCGTGCCAACAGTGGCAACCTTCAGCTCGTCAGACGTCGATAGCTACAACGCCAAAAGCACCGTCACTGTGTATGACTCACAGGGTAACGATCATGCTCTCGACCTCTATTATGTGAAAACCAGTGATAACAACTGGGATGTGCACGCGATTGATTCCACGACTGGAACGTCAGCAGGTGATTTCTCCATGACCTTTGACTCCAACGGTAAGCTGCAATCTATCACAAGCGGCGGGACAACCACCGCAGGCGCAACCACTGTTGGCTTGACTATTCAGGGATCTAATGGTGCTGCGGCTAATCAGGCCATCACGTTGAGCGTACTTGGAAGCCAGCAACAAAACACCGGCACCACGTCATTCGGAAACCCAACGCAGGATGGTTATGCGCCGGGCGACCTGACCAGCTACGCCATCAACGATGACGGCACCATTACCGGTACCTATTCGAACCAGAAAACTCAGCTGCTGGGTCAAATCGTTCTGGCCAGCTTCTCTAACCCGGAAGGCCTGCAGTCAGAAGGCGATAACGTCTGGTCTGCGACCAACTCTTCGGGTCAGGCAGCTATCGGTTTGGCTAACACCGGCACTTACGGTTCACTGACTTCAGGTGCACTGGAAGCCTCCAACGTCGATCTGAGTAAAGAGCTGGTCAACATGATCGTTGCACAACGTAACTATCAGGCGAACAGCCAGACGATTAAAACGCAGGATCAGATCCTCAACACCCTGATCAACTTACGTTAATTCGCTAACGGGATTGCATTATGGATCACGCAATATATACCGCGATGGGCGCCGCCAGTCAGACGATGGAACAACAATCGGTGACCGCCAGCAACCTCGCCAACGCCTCAACGCCGGGCTTCCGCGCCCAGCTCAACGCGTTGCGCGCGGTGCCGGTCAACGGCTGGTCGCTGCCGACGCGCACCTTAGTGGCTGCCTCAACGCCGGGTGCCGATATGACGCCAGGGGCGATGGACAACACCGGACGCCCGCTCGATGTGGCCGTACAGCAAGATGGCTGGCTGGCGGTGCGAACCGCTGACGGTTCTGAAGCCTATACCCGCAACGGCAATATGCAGATCAGCTCGACCGGTATTTTGACCATTCAGGGCAATCCCGTGATGGGCGATGGCGGTCCAATCGCCATTCCACAAGGCTCCGAACTGACCATCGCGGCTGACGGTACCATCACCTCGCGTAATGCGGGTGATGCACCGAACGCCACGGTGCAGATTGGCAAGCTGAAGCTGGTTAAGGCCACGGGCAAAGAGTTACAGCGTGGTGACGACGGCATGTTCCGTCCAACCCAGGCGACGCAGGCGACACGCGGTGCGGCTTTAGCCCCTGATGCAACGGTCGCAGTCATGCCAGGCGTGCTGGAAGGCAGCAATGTTAAGCCAGTGGAAACCATGGTCGACATGATCGCCAACGCCCGACGTTTCGAGATGCAGATGAAAGTCATCACTAACGTCGATGAAAACGAACAAAAAGCCAATCAACTGCTCAACATGAGCAGCTAAGGCGTAAGGAAAACAACATGATTCGTTCTTTATGGATCGCTAAAACCGGCCTTGACGCCCAGCAAACCAATATGGACGTCATTTCGAACAACCTTGCGAACGTTTCAACCAACGGGTTTAAACGTTCGCGTGCCGTGTTCGAAGATCTGATGTATCAGACGCTGCGTCAGCCGGGCACGCAGTCATCGGAACAGACCACATTGCCTTCAGGCTTGCAGATTGGTACCGGTGTGCGCCCAGTGACCACCGAGCGTCTGCATACCCAGGGCAACCTGTCGCAGACCAGCAACTCAAAAGACGTGGCGATCAACGGTCAGGGTTATTTCGAAGTGCAGATGCCAGACGGTACCTCTTCATATACGCGTGACGGTTCATTCCAGGTAGATCAGAACGGTCAGCTGGTGACCAACGCCGGCTATCCGGTTCAGCCTGGGATCACTATTCCGGCGAACGCCACCAGCATCACCATCTCGCGTGACGGTGTGGTGAGCGTGACGCAGCAGGGGCAGACCAACCCAGCGCAGGTGGGACAGTTGACGCTGAGCACCTTTATGAACGATGCGGGCCTCGATAGTCTGGGTGAAAACCTCTATCAGGAAACGCAGGCATCCGGTGCGGCGACGCAGAGTACGCCAGGGCAGAACGGCGCTGGTTTGCTGTATCAGGGTTATGTTGAAACCTCTAACGTCAACGTGGCGGAAGAGTTGGTCACCATGATTCAGACGCAGCGTGCTTATGAAATCAACAGCAAAGCGATCACCACCTCTGATCAGATGCTGCAGAAATTAACCCAGGTTTAATCTGGGGCCGTTGGGCCAGCCTGGCTGGCCCGATTAAGAACATGAATAAGGTCAGAACTCCGTGGCGAAGCAAGTGATTCTCAAGCCTGGGCATTGGTTAGTAGCCACGCTGCTACTGACATTAAACGGTTGTGCGTTAGTCCCGCGTACGCCTCTGGTGCAGGGTGCCACAACGGCAGAACCCACGCCTTCCGCACCGCCAGTGGTAAACGGTTCCATTTTCCAGGGCGTTGCGCCACTGAACTATGGCTATCAGCCGCTGTTCGAAGACCGCCGTCCACGTAACATTGGCGATACTCTGACGATTACGCTGCAAGAAAATGTCAGCGCCAGCAAAAGTTCTTCAGCCAATGCGAGCCGCGATGGCAGCAACAGCTTTGGCGTGAGCACTGTGCCAACCGGCCTGAGCGGTCTGGTCGGCGCCGCCGGTGAGAAAGCCGGACTGGATGCCAATGGCAAAAATGACTTCGCTGGCAAAGGTGGCGCAACGGCCAATAACACCTTTACCGGCACCATCACCGTCACCGTGAATCAGGTGTTGTCGAATGGCAACCTGCGCGTGGTCGGTGAGAAACAGATCGAAATTAACCAGGGAACCGAATTTATTCGCTTCTCCGGTGTGGTTAACCCACGCACCATCAGCGCCAGCAACGCCGTGTTGTCAACGCAGGTGGCCGATGCACGTATTGAGTATGTCGGAAACGGGTATATCAATGAGGCGCAAACCATGGGCTGGTTCCAGCGTTTCTTCCTGAACGTGTCGCCGATGTAATCGAGGTAATGATGAAAATGAACACTCTGCTGCGTCTGAGCCTGAGCCTGCTGCTCGGTGTCAGTCTGATGGCCCAGGCTGACCGCATTCGCGATCTGACATCCGTGCAGGGCGTGCGCGAAAACCAGCTGATCGGCTACGGCCTGGTGGTGGGGCTTGATGGGACAGGTGACCAGACAACACAAACCCCGTTTACCACCCAGACGGTAAGCAACATGCTGTCGCAGCTCGGTATCACCGTGCCCACCGGCACCAATATGCAGCTGAAAAACGTGGCGGCGGTGATGGTCACGGCGAAGCTGCCGTCGTTTGCGCGGCAGGGGCAGAATATTGACGTGGTGGTCTCTTCGCTGGGTAACGCCAAAAGCCTGCGCGGTGGCACGCTGTTAATGACGCCGATGAAAGGGGTCGATAACCAGGTGTACGCGCTGGCGCAGGGAAATATTCTGGTGGGCGGTGCAGGTGCATCTGCAGGCGGCAGCAGTGTGCAGGTTAACCAGCTAAACGGTGGCCGCATTACTAATGGTGCAACGGTAGAGCGCGAGCTGCAAAGTAACTTTGGCAGCCAAAACACCATCAATCTCCAACTGAATACTGAAGATTTCACCATGGCGCAGCGTATTGCCGATGCGATTAATAGCCGTGGCGTGGGTTCAGCGCAGCCACTTGATGCGCGTACCGTGCAGATTCGCGTTTCACCCAACAACAGTTCACAGGTGCGCCTGCTGTCAGAAATCCAGAATATAGACGTTTCCGTGCCGGTTGAAGATGCCAAAGTCATCATCAACTCGCGTACCGGTTCGGTGGTCATGAACCGCGAGGTGACGCTCAATACCTGTGCTGTGGCGCAAGGCAACTTGTCGGTGACAGTGAATCAGCAGCAGAACGTCAGCCAGCCGAACACGCCGTTCGCCGGTGGACAAACCGTGGCGACGACGCAGACGCAGATCGACTTGCGCCAGAGCGGCGGAGCCTTGCAGCGTGTTAACGCCAGCGCCAACCTTAATAACGTGGTCCGTGCACTTAACGCCCTGGGCGCAACGCCGATTGAGCTGATGTCGATTCTGCAGTCGATGCAAAGTGCAGGCTGTCTGCGCGCCAAACTGGAAATCATCTGATGACCGATACGCAATCGCTGATGAGTGCGGCCTATGACAGCCGCTCACTGAACAACCTGAAACGCGAAGCAGCCGCCGACCCGAAAGGGAAGGCGCTGCAGGTGGCAAAACAGGTTGAGGGAATGTTCGTACAGATGATGTTGAAGAGCATGCGTGAAGCGTTGCCGCAGGATGGCATCTTTAGCAGCGACTCAACGAAGATGTACACCTCAATGTACGATCAGCAGATTGCGCAGGAAATCGGTAAACGCGGGCTGGGTATGGCGGATTTGATCGTCAAACAGATGCAGCCCGCGCAAGAGCCTGATGAAACCGCTGGCACGGTACCGATGAAGCTGGATAACAGCTTCATTTATAGCAATCTGCCTTCCAACCAACTGGAGCAGATGGTACGCAAAGCGGTGCCGCGTCTGCCGGTCTCGCCGTCCAGTTTCCCAGCGGATAGCAACGACTTTATTGCCCAGTTATCCCAACCCGCGCAGGCCGCGAGTCAGCAGAGTGGTATTCCTCATCACTTGATCCTTGCCCAGGCGGCGCTGGAATCGGGCTGGGGTCAGCGCCAGATCCTGACGCGTGACGGCAAGCCGAGCTACAACGTGTTTGGCATCAAGGCCGGTGGTGACTGGAAGGGCGCAACCACCGACATCATGACCACCGAATATGAAGGTGGCGTGGCGAAGAAAGTGCGTGCCACCTTCCGTGTGTATGGTTCCTATATGGAAGCACTCAGCGACTACGTCAAACTGCTGTCCAATAACCCGCGCTATGCCGCCGTTGCCAATGCCGCAACGCCGGAGCAGGGCGCACGAGCCCTGCAGGCAGCGGGCTACGCCACCGATCCGAAATATGCGCAGAAATTGGTGGGAATGATCCAGCAATTCAAAAACATGGGCGAGAAAGTCGTGAAGGCGTACAGCCAGGATATCACCGATTTGTTCTGATTTTTTACCTCAAGTTTCACTTAAGCACGCCGATAACCATCATAAGCTGCGGGCGTTTTAGCCCGCCCAATCGCACTGATGACTGCCAGCCCGGTTAACGGGAAATAAAGGAACCGAGATGTCCAGCATAATTAACTCAGCGATGAGTGGGCTGAGCGCCGCACAGGCCGCATTAAGCACCACCAGTAACAACATCAGCAACTACACGGTAGCGGGTTACTCACGTCAGACCACCATTCTGTCGCAGGCCAATAGCACCCTACAAGGCAACAGCTACTATGGCAATGGCGTGACGCTGTCTGGCGTGCAGCGTGAATATGATGAGTTTGTTACTGCTCAGTTGCGCGGATCCAATGCCAATTACAGCGCGGTGAATACCCAATACAGTCAGATTTCAAACATTGATGACCTGCTGTCGACATCGACCACCAGCCTTTCAACGTCGATTCAAAGCTTCTTTACCAATGTGCAAAACGTGGTAAGTAATGCAAACGATCCGTCTGCACGTCAATCAATGCTGAGCTATGCCCAGGGGTTGGTCAATCAGTTTCAGACCACGGCGCAGTACTTGAATAACATGCAAACCAGCGTGAATACGGACATCGCCTCTAACGTTGACCAGATTAATACCTACACCAGCCAGATTGCCGATCTCAACACCCAGATTGCAAAACTGACCACCGGCAACGGTGCTGCACCGAATGATCTGCTGGATCAACGCGATCAGTTGGTGAACAACCTTAATAACATCGTTGGGGTAAACGTCTCTCAGCAAGAGGGTAGCTATATCGTCTCGATGGGGAGTGTCACTCTGGTTAACGGCAAAAATTCGACTAATTTGGTCGCGATGCCTTCCAGCGCCGATAACTCGCGTATCACTGTTGGTTATGTCGACAAGCAAGCAGGTAATGTCGAAATTCCTGAAAAAACCCTGACGACCGGTTCACTGGGTGGTTTGCTGGCGTTCCGCACGCAGGATTTAGATACCGCACAGAATCAGCTTGGCCAGTTAGCGGCAGCCTTCACCACCAGCTTTAACGCCGTGCAAACTGCAGGATATGACAGTAACGGCGATCTGGGCACGAAATTCTTCAACATCGGCTCACCGAACGTAGTGAGTAACAGCAAGAATACGTCCACTGCAACGGTGACCGCAGAATGGTCTGATACCAGTGCGCTTAAAGCCTCAAACTACTCCATGAGCTATGACAGCGCCAGCAGTACCTGGTCTGTGACTCGCTTGTCTGACAACGTGAAATTTAGCGTTACGCCTGATGCGACAGACGGCACACTGAGCTTTGATGGTCTGAAATTAACCGTTACCGGTACGCCTGATAATAAAGATAGTTTCCTGGTAAAACCGGTCCAGAACGTGATTAGCAGTATGTCTGTGGCTATCACGGATGAATCGCAAATCGCTGCTGCATCCAGTGCGACCAGTGGCGAAAGTGACAACACCAACGCCCAAAAAATGCTGGATTTGCAGGATGCGAAGTTGGTTAACGGCAACGCAACGATTGCGCAAGCGTATGCCAGCATCGTCAGCACGGTGGGTAACAAAACCAGCACGCTGGAAACGGCCAGTACCACGCAGAAAAACGTGGTCGATCAGCTTACCGACCGTCAGCAGTCGGTCTCAGGGGTGAACCTTGATGAAGAGTACGCCAACCTGACCAAATATCAGCAGTTTTATATGGCGAATGCGCAGGTATTGCAAACCGCCAGCACGATTTTCAACGCGCTGATGGACATCCGCGGCTAAGCATAGAGGATAAAAACCATGCGTCTTAGTACCAATATGATTTTTGACCAGCAGGTGCGCGGGATTACTGACTCGCAATCTTCCTGGTTAAAAGTGGGCGAGCAGCTTTCCAGCGGTCGTCGTGTTAACAACCCATCTGATGATCCCATTGCGGCCTCTCGTGCCGTGGTGCTGTCGCAGTCTCAGGCGAAAAGTACCCAATACGCGACCGCGCGTAGTTTCGCGGATCAAAGCTTGTCGATGGAAGAGAATGCGCTTAAAGGCGCGACCAGTAGCATTCAGGATGCACAAACCCTGATCGTTTATGGCTCTACCGGCACACTTAGCGATGACGACCGTGCCTCTATCGCCACCCAACTGGAAGGTATTCGCGCCCAGTTGCTCAATCAGGCCAACAGCCAGGATGGTAATGGTCGCTATATTTTCGCCGGTTACAAAACCGATACGGCACCATTCACCGATACTGCCGGCACTGGTGTGAGCTATGTGGGCGGCGATCAGGCAATCACGCAGAAAGTCGATGATGGCCGCACTATGGATGTGAGCAGTACCGGATCTTCTGTGTTCATGTCGATTACCAGCAATGCGAAAGCTGAACCTGATGGAACGGCGAGCGAGACCAATGTCTTTAATATGCGCGACAGCGCCATTGCGGCCCTTAAAGTGCCACAAGACAATGCAGATGATGCGACCAAACAAACGTTCCAGGATGCGATGGATAAAACCAACCGTGGCCTCAGTAATTCACTGAACAACGTTTTGACCGTGCGTTCTGCAGTCGGTACACAGCTGTCAGAACTCGACACGCTGAATGCGCAGGGTGACGATCGCGATACTATCATGACCTCGCAAATGAGTGATTTGGTAGATGTCGATTACACCTCCGCCATTTCCAGCTACACCATGCAACAGACAGCACTGCAAGCGTCTTACAAGACCTTCACTGATATGTCGAAGATGTCACTGTTCCAGCTGAATTCATAAGATCTGACTTGAAAATTTGAGCGTGCTTAAACCGGGCGCGCTTAGTTTCTCCCACCGCCTTTTGGGGCCGTGGGATTTTTTTTGCCTGTCATTTCGTCGCACCGTTCATCGCACCTGGCACCTGCGGAGCCGCGGTCTGTTTGTGTACTCTGCCAGATCACCACCTCTTCGCACCTGCCTCCTGCGGCGCAGCGGTCGGTTTTTCTACTCTGCCAGATCATCACGAGTCATTGCGGCAGAGCAGGATCGACAGGCAATAAAAAACCCCGAACCAGTCGGGGTTTTGTTAACGCTGATTAGCGACTAAGACTTAAACGCTTTCCGGACGTGTTGCCGGTGCCGTCGCCTGATGCGTGGCGCTATGGCCGCCCGCAGAGCCACGGCCTTCGAAGTCAAACGGTGGGCGAACCCAATCGCTGTGACGAACGACTTCTGGCTCCCATGCCGGAGCAGGTGCTTTGGTCATTGGCGCCGTGGCGTGGTGCTTCCAGCGGGTATCAGCGTTGCTCACTGCGGTATCACGTGCAGCAACAGGAGCATGCGGTTCAGTAACCGGTGCAGCAAGCGCTTCAGCAGCCACGGGTGCAGCCAGTGCTTCTTCCACTTGCGCCGCAACAGCAGGCTCAACGTCAGCAGGCGCTTGCTCAGCCGCTGCAACAGCAGGCTGAACTTCAGCAGGCGCTTGCTCAGCCACGGCTTCGCTTACCTGTGGTGCGGTAATTTCCGCAGCAGGGACTTCTTCAGCTGGTGTCACTTCAGTAGCAGAAACTGTCTCAGTCGATGCAGGCGCCGCAGCCGGTGCCACTTCAGACGATGCAGCAGCAACTTCCGCAGCGGGTGCAACTTCAGCCTGAATATCTTCAACTTCATCAGCGATGACTGTGTCAGCCGGTGCCGTTGTCACTTCATCGGCCGGTACGGCTTCAGCAGCGGTTTGTTGTGCAATCTGCTCAACAGCGGCAGAAATCACGGCAGGCTCTTCGTTAACAGGCGCAGCGACTGGGGTCAGGTCATCGGTGTTCACCACCGGCACTTCAGTGTGTGCCTGTGGCTCAGACTGATGAACAGCCTCTTGCGCTGCTGGCTGAGTAACCTGTTCTGCTGCTGCCGCAACCGGCAGTGCGTCCGCTTCACCGGTATGTTGATAGCTGTAATCAGGCATTTCGTTCAGCGCTTCCTGAGAGGAGAACTGATCGTGGGCCTGGGCAACCGGGTAGGTAATCCAGACTTTGCCGGATGCCATCTCTGGAGAAGAGGCAGCCGATTCCAGCGGCATGGCAGATTGGGTTGGGTAACGCTCATCGCGGTAGCGACGACGACGTTGGCCGCTCACGCGCAGATGACGTGGTGAACGACGTGAGCGACGCGGCATGTTGGCGCTATCACGGTTCTCGTTATCATCCTGTTCATCCTGAGCGACTTCAGATTGCTCATTGAATGCAGTGCGCTGTGCATTTTCCACAACCGCTTCCGTGGCTGCTGGTGCTGAGATGGCTGCCGCCACTTCGCCAGTATCATCCACGCGCACGCGCTGGGTCAGTTGACGCTGTTTACGGCGTGGCATGACCTGCACACGTTCTTCTTCCTGCGCAACGTTTTCATCAGTGATTTCGGTCTGAGCAATGGTTTCAGCGGCTTTTTGATCCTGCTGCTGATTACGTTTCTCATCCTGACGACGACGCTGGCGTTCAGCTCGCTGCTCACGACGCTGTTGCTGCTGCTCATCACGCTGCTGCAGCTGCTCATCGGTCAGCGCTGGACGTTCACCACGAGGCTCGTTCTGACGTTTGTTACGGCGATTGTCCTGATTGTCACGCGGCTCGCGGGCTTCACGTGGTTCACGCGATTCGCGTGGCTCACGCGCTTCACGCGGTTCACGGCCTTCGCGACCCTGAGCATTTTCACCGTTGCGCGGAGTGCGATCGCGACGATTATTGCTACGACGGTTGTTACGGCGGTCGCCACGCTGCTGATTATTCTCACTTTCAGCGGCTTTCTCTTCTGGTTTAGCTTCAACAGGTGCAGCAGCAGGCGCATCGCCAGCAAACAGTTTTTTCAAACCGCCTAACAGGCGAGCGACAAAGCCAGTGCTGGCAACGGCAGGTGCCGCGGCGGCAGCTGCCGGTTTTGCATCCGCTTTAACCGCACTACGGCTCTCTTTTTCCACTTCAACCGGCGCAGGCGGCGCATCAGGCATCACAAAGGCGGCCAGGGCTGGCTGCTCAGGACGACGACGTTCGGCATGCTCTTCTTCCGAAGGCAGCGCCATTTCGGCTTCATGCAGTTTCGGCAGGTGGTAAGACAGTGTCTGCGTCTCTTCGCCTTTGCGCACGCGCAGCACAGAGTAATGTGGCGTTTCCATCTGATCGTTTGGCACGATGATGGCACGCACGCCACCCTGGCGTTTCTCGATCGCACTGACTGCATCACGCTTTTCGTTCAGCAGGTAAGAGGCGACGGGCACCGGTACAATCGCATGCACTTCTTTGGTGTTGTCTTTCAGCGCTTCTTCTTCAATCAGACGCAAGATAGACAGCGAGAGCGATTCGTTATCACGGATGGTGCCGGTGCCGCTACAGCGTGGGCAGACGTGATGGCTGGATTCACCCAATGATGGGCTAAGACGCTGACGCGACATTTCCAGCAGACCGAAACGCGAAATGTGACTGATTTGAATACGTGCACGATCCTGACGAACCGCTTCACGCAGACGGTTTTCAACCGCGCGCTGGTGTCGAACCGGTGTCATGTCGATGAAGTCGATGACAATCAGGCCGCCGAGGTCGCGCAGGCGCAACTGACGAGCGATTTCATCAGCCGCTTCGAGGTTAGTATTGAATGCCGTCTCTTCGATGTCGCCACCGCGTGTTGCACGGGCGGAGTTGATATCGATGGCGGTCAGCGCTTCGGTGCTATCGATAACAATTGAGCCACCGGAAGGCAAGCGCACTTCGCGCTGGAATGCCGATTCAATCTGCGACTCAATTTGGTAGTGGCTGAACAGCGGAATTTCACCGGTGTACAGTTTGATTTTGCTGCTGAAGTCCGGGCGACCGAGCGCAGCAATATGCTGACGGGCCAGCTCCAGCACTTTTGGGTTATCGATCAGAATCTCACCAATATCCTGACGCAGATAGTCGCGGAAGGCACGTACAATGACGTTGCTTTCCTGGTGGATCAGAAACGGGGCAGGGCGGCTATCAGCGGCTTTTTTGATCGCTTCCCAGTGCTTCAGTCGGAAACTCAGGTCCCACTGCAGCGATTCGGCAGATTTGCCAACGCCTGCGGTACGCACGATCAAACCCATACCGTCTGGCAGTTCCAGTGCGGACAGCGCTTCCTTCAGTTCGGTGCGATCGTCACCTTCAATACGGCGGGAAATACCCCCGGCACGCGGGTTATTCGGCATCAGGACTAAATAGCTACCGGCCAGAGAAATGAAGGTGGTTAAGGCTGCACCTTTATTTCCACGCTCCTCTTTATCGATTTGCACGATAACTTCCTGACCTTCACGCAACACCTCTTTGATGTTAGGACGGCCATGTGCGTTGTAATTAGCAGGGAAGTATTCGCGGGAAATTTCTTTCAGAGGGAGGAAACCGTGGCGTTCAGCACCGTAATCGACAAATGCCGCTTCGAGGCTGGGTTCAACACGGGTGATTTTACCTTTGTAGATATTGGCTTTTTTTTGCTCGTGTCCGGGGCTTTCGATCTCCAGATCGTACAGACGTTGGCCGTCAACAAGGGCAACGCGCAACTCTTCCTGCTGAGATGCGTTAATTAACATTCTTTTCATCGTGACTTACTCGTTATTCTCACATGAGTGATGTAGCTGCGGGCATCATTACCCTGGACGAGAATCAACCGATGGCCCCGTGTCTTAATGCACTGACGTCAACCTCACGGCTGTCGTCGGCTAAAGGGGCGCAAATCTTGTCGGTGGCCTGTTTTTCATAAGGAAAAACAGCGCCTGAAGGTGGAATAGCTATAGAAAATTCAGAAATCCACACATCCCAGTCTGTCGTCCAGGCTGCAACCCGCAGCCCGCTAAGTGCCTGATTTAACATTACGTCTTACGCCATTGCTGCGTGTCCGTTCAATCCGGCAAAATGACTTATTTCGCTCTTTTTTCCTGCCTGAATTTTTCCAGGGCAGAAACCCCTGCATTATTCCATTGCTCACTCACATATAGCAAGGCGACTTTTGCCGAGCTGTGAAGTTTGTGCATCCTTAACCTGTTCTTTTGCAGGGCTTAACATCGCATCGGTGAAAAAGTCATCATTATGACCTTTTGTCCGCGCGACAAAGAGAGAGTTAAGCACAGAAAAAGGGGTGGCGCTATCCAGGGACACTATTTAGAATCGCCGCCATGAAAACAGAGAATCCCGGCGTACTTTATGTCGCCATTACGGCTGAAAATGCCGAACAACGTATTGATAACTTTTTGCGCACTCAGCTCAAGGGCGTGCCGAAAAGTATGATTTATCGCATCTTGCGTAAAGGCGAGGTGCGCGTGAATAAAGGACGCGTGAAACCCGAGTATAAGCTGCAGGTGGGGGATGAAGTGCGCATTCCGCCAGTGCGTGTGGCCGAGCGTGAAGAGCAGGCGGTATCACCGAAACTCGATAAGGTTGCCGCGCTGGCGAATGCCATCCTGTATGAGGACGATCATCTACTGGTGCTGAACAAGCCATCAGGTACCGCCGTACACGGGGGGAGCGGTCTTAGCTTTGGTGTGATTGAAGGTCTGCGCGCGCTGCGTCCTGAAGCCCGTTTCCTCGAACTGGTACATCGTCTTGACCGCGACACTTCCGGTATTTTGCTGGTGGCAAAAAAACGTTCTGCGCTGCGTTCGCTGCATGAGCAGTTACGTGAA
>NZ_DAMDQC010000048.1:0-28536 GCF_032082325.1 Pantoea sp. CTOTU50773
GAAACCCAGTATTATCAACGGCTCGGAAGTGTCTAGATTATCCGTGGCGATTCAGCTTTTCGATAAAGACATACTTCATTTCAGGCGCTTCGCGAAGTATGTCGCGGCCTTTTGGAGAATGGCCAACTCCTCTGCCTGTTCGGCCAGCTGGCGTTTAAGACGGGCAATTTCCATAGCCTGTTCGTTCTCGCGTTCAGAAGTCGTGGCCTGATTCTGCTGTTTGGCGCGCCAGTTATAGAGCTGGGATTCGTACAGACTGAGTTCCCGGGCAGCGGCAGCCACACCAATACGTTCAGCGAGTTTCAGAGCTTCCTGCGAAATTCAGGAGAATGTTGCTTACGCGGTTTCCGGCTGGTTAATACGGACTTTGTCATGTGAGTCACCTCTGGTTGAGAGTTTACTCACTTAGTCGCGTGTCCACTATTGGCGGGTAGGATCAGTGGCCCAGCGCACCTTATCGATAAGCACTAAACATATGTCAGGATGAGATGCGAATCAGAAACAAAAAGCCCACCGAAGTGGGCTTGATTCTCATTGCTCTGGCGGCTCTGGCAATGGCATCCAATGTGTAACTGTATGGTGAGAATGCTGAACATTTCCGGTTATCGTCACGCGGTCAAAACCGTTAAGCCTATCAAAGTTAGCAACTCCAATGCCTTTATCTGTTGCCACAATGAACATTTAAAATTGTCTAACCGTCTCTGGTAGACGCTCGCCAACTGAAATCCAACCCATTGCCAATCTCCATGTTATAAATGAACTCACACCTTGGCATGCCGTGACCGCAAGGAGATGCAAAACCATAAGCAATGAAGATTAAATGAATATTATAGGTGCGGATATCTTAGATTTATGAAGGAAAAGGTGATCTCGAAAGAGTTAATTGCCTGTTTTTTCATTCAATGAGGCACCTGAGGAACAGTGAGTATTTTTAAACTTCAGGTTCTTTGAGCTAACTTGTTCAGAAACATCAAATCCAGCGAGAATTCTTGCAAATGTTGCTTCTGACATATCCTTGCGAGACACAATTTCGCCAGATTTATGTTTTTTTACAACATTATCAACTCGCCAAATTACCGCCTCTGCATAAACCACATAACTAGGATGCTTGATAAATTCGTGGTCACCAACTTGCAAGATGCAGGATGGGTCATGAGGCACACTTGGTTTTATACTAGAGATATTTACTACGAGAATACAATAACAGTCATTAACAGGATAGTACACGGGGTCATTGCATATTACATGCAAATGATTAGTGGGCCCTGAATGAGCCAACACTGTTCCTTTCCTATATGGCTGAAATTCTTTCATGTCAGTTGACTGGAGAACTCTTTGAGTTTTTGGGATTCGTTCATGCTCTCGATAATGCGAGACGCTTCTTCTTGTGTTTTACCATCACTCAAGAAAATCTCAAGCTTGTTGATAGGTTTACAAGAATGCCCAGGATCATGCCACTCAGGACACACCTCTTGAAGATGTGTCATATCTCTAAGCTCATACCGATTCATATGACCATATTGCGAGTAAATATCGTCTAAAATTCGAACATCTGCTCTGCTCAGCTCATCGAAAATCTCTTCAGCATCCATTTCACGCGGGTCTGTGCGAAGCATGACATCGTGTTCAATAGTTTGAATGAGGGAATACCAGTACTCGCCTGAGATTGGAGCCTTTCCTTTAATCAAGTCTAAGGTCGTAGACATGACTGGCCCATGTTTCATTGAGAAGAGACTGTCCTCACCCATCATGCGACCATAAGTCAGCATAGATTTTCTATTGGAGAGATACAGCAACTTCATCAATTTCAGATATGCCATGCGCCCGCCTCGTTTGAGAAGCAGGTAAGCAGCCATCTGTGCCACTTTTTCTTCGCTGAACATTCTGGAACTCCGGATACCATATAAAGGAAAAGTCTATTTCAAATTGGCAAAATATTGTGCGTGTATAAGGATCCACCAATCTGGTAACGCAAAGTGTATTATCACTGATAAATTAGTGCAACCACAAAGATGCGGTGAAAGTCAACAGTACAGGTATTCAGTTATTTGCGCCTACCTTTCCAAGTGCCACGCTAGGTAGTCATCAGTAAACCTTTAACCCTCGCGCTATCGCCCGCCCTATAGACTCCATCAAAGGGTCAATCTTGCGCACGTACGCGGGACCGATAAAGGGCCGCGGCGGCATATTTTCGGTTCCGACTTCCTGCCAGAATCCGATCTGACTTTTAGTGCCCACAATGGCCGCCAGGCCAATAATTTCACTCTCGATTGAATCCAGCAATTCGCCAGATCGCAATAGCGGATCGTCTTCGGTGTACCCCTGGCGCACACGGTCGGCTTTCGTTGATTCAGCCAGCGGCGCCCAAGCCTCAAACGGGCCGTAAGCGGGCTGATACACCCCAATCTCTTCTTTCGCCGTTTCCTCAATCTCTTTCACGATGATGTGAAAACCTAGTTCAAGTTCTGAAGCGATTTTGGTGGAAGCAAACGACAGTTCCCGACCTAACTGCTCGAGGTCCATCACCTCCCCTCCTCCCATTGTCCTGTATTCCAGCTGTATCTGCCGCCGTCGAACTCGCGAATTACCACGCCAATCGCAATGCGTTCATGAGGCATCAGCCGGTTAGTCCAGGGAAAATGATGCCGAACGGAACCCCGGATTTCATCAGCCAGCACTGATTGATGAACGCAGGGTTACGGGCGATTTTTTTGCGGCGGTCTCCGTGGCTTCATCCTCTTCCTCTTTCGACTTCTCACGTAACCAGGATGTCACCGCTTTCAGTCCGCTTTTACCGAGGATGGCTAGCATGCCTTCAATCTGTTTAGGATTCTGCGGCACTGTATATTCGTCACCATCGATATCCGCCACTGCCGCCACTGGGAAGGCATACATGTTCATGTACATCACGTTCATGTCCATTTCAGGGCCAATAGCAACCGTCAGGCGGGATTCCTGCACCGGGTTCAGCTCGCGCAGGGTGATAAGGCGCCCTGCTGTGTCCCTGACCTGGTTATAATCTACGGCGTTCAATGCCGGGGTGGGTTGCTTGCCTTCATGCACTGTGACCTTAACCATTCTTGTTCCTTAATGTACTTTTTTACGACGGTTTGCCGTCCAGGACAGGGTATGATTAACAGTCTTCTCTCCCTGCTTGTTGCCGGCATCGGTGAGATGAAACGATACGCCTTCATAACGAAAGACACTGACCGTGCCGTTCACTTCGGTGATGGTCTCAGTAATGGTGCCGCGAGGCTGATCGATACCGTTGTAATAGTTGTCTTCCCACTTCGCCCATAAGTCATCCAGCGTGGCATCCATACGTTCAGCAGTAATGGTGCCATGCCAGCCAACGGGGATTTGCAGCTCATCGGTAATGCCATTGAGTGGCGTAATCTTCTGGGTCGACACCTGCGGCTTAGAGTCAAAACTCATGATTTTAGGAATGCGCAGTTTGCCCGATGGCGTGTTGATATCGACTGCAATGTCGCGGCCTACGGTGTAGCCAAGGGTTGGCATGGTTTATCTCCGGTGTTAAGAGCGCAGCGGCTTTAGCGGGGTGAATCGTTTGAGACGGAGATGGACACGCTGCCACCGCCTTCAAGATTCACCAGGAAGTAGCGAACCACGTTCAGGTATTTAACCTGCACATCCGCCGTCATGTAACCCAGCGCCACACGGGAATCCGGATTATTGGTCGCATCGAGACGCACAGAGAAAGCCGGGCCGCCGTTAGGGTCCTCAATCATCTTCTGTGTTTCCAGATTCGACAGGAAAGACTCCAGGGTGCTTTTGGTTTCCCGGCGCAGATCTGTCGTCTGATTGTCCCCCACCACGCCCCCGAATCCTGCCGCCAGGGTCAGCAACAAAAAGTTAGTCATTCGGGTGTAGGTATCATCGTTCTGGGTCGGATTAGACCATCCTTTATGTACCAAACGTCGTCAAAAGCGCTGACTTTTATGCATCGCTGTTCGATATCAAGCCGATTAATGTCACGCCCACTTTTGCGATGTTTGTTTTTGAGAATGGATTCAAACTGGGCTTGTGGTCGAAATATACCGTTCAACCGCCGGTGGAGACGCAACATTTTACGGCCAACGGTGAAATCACTTTTAAAGTGCAGCACAAAGCCGACGTCGATTTCCTCTACAACGAATGGGGCGCGTTCCGTGAGATCACCATTGTACAGTCTCCGACCGAGATGGATTTTGGCTACACCTTCATGGCTATCGATCCTGATGGGCATCGTCTGCGCGTAATGTGGCTGCAGTTAGAAGATTAATATTTCGGGGCGGCCAGTTGGCCGCCAATGGGTAATGCTAACTTTGCGGCGGGATAAATGCCTGCACCGGCGTCAGTTCTCCAGTGTATTTGCGCACCTGAACCACGGTGATTTGACCACTGCAGCCCTGCGTCAGCGACGACGTGCCAATATCCAGCGTCAACACATTGGGGTTGCCGTGACGACATAACGGACGCAGCGCAGTGGGATCCACCGGATCGTACCAGGCGCCGGTCGGCAGTTGAACCACGCCGGGCATCACCGTGTCGGTCACGCGCGCGCTGGCGAGCACATGGCCGCGCTGATTGTATAGCTCGATAATCTCGCCGTCATTGATACCCAGCGATGCCGCATCATCAGGATTCAAGCTGCACACCTCACGGCCATCGCGTTTGCCGCTCAGGCTGTAATCACCGAAATCCAGCTGGCTGTGCAGACGCGTGGCGGGCTGATTGGCGATAAGCCAGAATGGATGATCGGCATCGGGCTTTTGCTGCGGCTCTCGCCACACCGGATGTCCGGGGCAGTTTTCATAATCGAAACTGGCAATCGTCGCCGAGTAGATTTCGATTTTCCCGCTCGGCGTTGGCAGTGGTGCAGCATCCGGATCGGCGCGGAAGGCATTCATCATCCGTCCACCGTCTTTAAGCTGCGGCAATTCCAGCACGCCCTGCTGCCAGAATTGTTCAAAATCGGGAATGTCGACCTGATGCGTTGCCAGCTTTTGCTGCAACTGTGCGTAATGGTGTTTCAGCCAGCCACGCGTATCGCGACCTTCTGTAAACGCCTCTTCACGTCCCAGCCTGCGCGCCAGCTCAGCAAAAATGGCGTAATCGTCTTTGGCTTCGCCGTGCGGTTGCGCGACCGGCTGCATAGCAAACAGATGGCGATCGGTTGGCGCACCGCCGATATCTTCTCGCTCCAGCGTCATGGTCGCGGGCAACACGATATCGGCATGCCGTGCACTGGCCGTCCACGCAATCTCATGCACAATCAGCGTATCCAGCTGGCAAAATGCCTGACGGAGTCGCGCTAAATCCTGATGGTGGTGGAACGGATTACCGCCCGCCCAGTAAGCCAGACGAATATGCGGATAGGTTAAGCGGCGGCCATTGTAGTCGAACGGCTTACCTGGATTGAGCAACATGTCTGAGATGCGCGCCACCGGGATCAGGCGATCAATGCCATTCTTGCCCTGCGGTAAAGCCGGGAAACTTACCAGGTTGTGATGCTTACCGTAATGACCCAACGCGCCCAGCGCATAGGTGTAACCGCCGCCCGGTAAACCCGGTTGGCCCAGCGCCGCGGCCAGTACCAGCCCAAGCCACACCGGTTGTTCGCCGTGCTCCGAACGTTGCAGCGCATGCGCAACGGTGACCAGCACACGCTTACCGGGTAAGTGACGGGCAAAATCAGCGATAAAGGCCGCGCTGACGCCGCAGATCTCTGCCGCCCAGGCGGCATCGCGTCGCGTGCCATCTTCTTCACCACGGATATAAGCGACCATTTCCGGCCAACCCACGGTGTAGCGACTGAGGAAGGCTTCATCCGCTAGCTGTTCTTCAATCAATACGGACAGAATACCGAGAATAAAGGCGGCATCGGTGCCTGGACGCAAGGCCAGCCACTCCCCTTTGGCTTCGTCGGGCAGATCGCTTTTCAATGGGCTTACTGAGATAAAACGTGTGCCGCGTTGTGCAGCCTTCTGCATGAAACCGCGCTCGGTGTGTTCACTTAATCCACCGCTCGCCACCTGCGAGTTTTTCAGCGCCAGACCGCCAAAGGCGATGACGATTTCACTGTGCTGAGCAATCTCTTCCCAGCTCACGCCGCGCCGCGCAATCTCGTTCATGTCGCCGACGATATGTGGCAGCAGCACCGAAGCAGAGCCGGAACTGTAGCTGTTTACCGAACGCACATAGCCGCCCAGCGTGGTGTTCAGGAATCGGTGTACCTGGCTTTGCGCATGATGAAATCGCCCGGCACTCGACCAGCCATAAGAACCGCCAAAAATGCCCTCTGGGCCATGAGTGTCGCCGACGCGCTTCAATTCACGCGATACCAGTTCGTAAGCCTGCTCCCAGCTAACCGCAACGTATTCGTCATTGCCCCGGCGTGGATCGGGACCGGGGCCCTCTTCCAGCCAGCCACGACGCACCATTGGACGCGAGACGCGAGCCGGATGATTCAAAGCGGTGCGGAAATTTTGCAGCAGCGGGCTGGGATCGGGATCGCCTTTAAAGGGTTCGATAGTGAGCTGGTCGCCCGATTGCTGGGCATGAAAAGCGCCCCAGTGGGCGCTATGCATTACCGGTTTTTGCGTCATCACTGTTCCTGGCTATCAAAAATGAAAAACGGTGCTTAAAGCACCGTTGCAATAAAGTCTCTTACGCGCCCGTTTTCCGGGTCGTCGAGGACTCGCTGAGTCGGTCCGGCCGCCACGATTTTGCCGTCTTCCATAAAGACAATGTTGTCGGCAACCTCGCGCGCGAAACCAATCTCGTGCGTCACAATCACCATGGTGATGCCGGAGTGCGCCAATTGCTTAATCACTTGCAACACTTCGCCCACCAGTTCTGGATCCAGTGCCGATGTCGGCTCATCGAACAGCATCACACCCGGGTCCATCGCCAGCGCGCGCGCAATGGCCACACGCTGTTGCTGTCCGCCGGAAAGATTCTGCGGCCACTCCTCTTCGCGCCCTGCCAGCCCCACCTGCTTAAGCAGTGACAGCGCTTTGCTGGTCGCCTGTTGGCGGTTCTGCTTTTTCACGCGCATCGGTGCATCAACGATGTTCTGTAACACCGTGCGATGCGGGAACAGGTTGAACTGCTGGAACACCATGCCAATTTGCGCACGCTGACGCGCAATCTCACTGCTGCTTAACTCATGCAGCGCCTGGCCTTTCTGCTTGTAGCCAATGATTTCGCCACCAATCCGAATGGTGCCGCCATCCAGTTTTTCCAGGTGGTTGATGCAGCACAGCAAAGTGGATTTCCCCGAACCAGAAGGCCCAAGAATGACCGTGACAGAACCGGCAGGAATATCGAGATTCACTTCGTCCAGAATCGTGACGCCAGAGAAGCGTTTAGTGACTTTACGTAAGGCGATCGCTTCAGCCATTGCTTACGCTCCTTTCAGGTTTTTGCGCGCTAAAGCCCGGCAAGGATTTAAACAGGCTGCGTTTTTCACGACGCGTAACGCCACGACCAAAATAGCGTTCAACGTAGAACTGACCAATCGACAGTACCGAGGTCATCAGCAGATACCACAGCGTCGCCACTAGCAGCAGCGGGATCACTTCATAGGTACGCTGATAGATGATCTGCGCGGAAAACAACACGTCTTGCAGCGAAATGACTGACACGACGGCCGTGGTTTTCAACTGACCGATAATTTCATTACCGGCAGGTGGCATGATGGCGCGCATCGCCTGTGGCAACACCGTGTGTCGGAAAATCTGCGCGGGGCGGTAACCCAGCGCACGTGCGGCTTCCAGTTGTCCGTTTCCTACGCTTTGAATACCGGCACGCACAATTTCTGCGGCATAGGCAGATTGATGCATCACCAGCGCGATCACTGCCGCACTGAATGGACTCACCAACGCATTAGACTGGGTACTCCACAGCTCGCCCAATCCGGGAATAGAGAGTGAAATCGTTGGATAGAGCGCGGCAATGTTGTACCACAGGAACAGCTGCACCAGCATCGGCACACCCCGGAAGAACCAGGTATAGAACCAACTCACGCCCACCAGCACGGGGTTGGATGAGAGGCGCATCAGCGCCAGCACCGTACCAAACGCAAAGCCCAGCACCACCGAAATCGCCGTCAGTTGCAGCGTCATTAATACGCCCTGCAGGATCGATTCGCCGGTGAAGTTTTCCGCAATCACGCTCCATTCGAAGCGTGGATTGTTAATCATCGAGTGCGCCATTGCCACGACGCACAACAGCACCACCAGCGCACTCAGCCAGCGTCCGTAGTAACGTTTGCCGACAATTTTCAAATCATCGGTGTGGTCACGTACATCACTCATTGAAAGATTTCCTGGTTACGTTTGGATTCTTTAACCGCGCCAAAACCGATGCCCCAGTTGTCGAGGATCTTCTGGTAGCTACCATCTTTGATCAGCGAGTTAAGTGCCGCTTGCACCGCAGGCTCAAGCGCAGAATCTTTCGGGAAAGCCACAGAAACAGGCGCGTCATGCACGGTGATTTCGCCGCTCAGGGTGATAGGTTTAATCACCTTCGCCTGCCACAGCAGACCTTCGTACGGGCCGAGGAACATCGGTACGCGACCGCTGACCACGGCCTGAACACCGGCTGGACGATCCGGGAATACGGATACTTTGATCGGTTTTTTACCCGCTGCTTCACAGGCTTTGCTGGCTTCTTCCAGACGCGTCACCTGCGTGGTGCCTGAACCTGCGCCAACTTCCAGGCCGCACACGGCGTCCAGGGTTTTGAACGGTGCCACATTGGCATCTTTGCGCGAAATAATGCCCAACAGGCTGGCATCGTAATAGCTCACGAAATCGATAATTTTGGCGCGGGTCGCGGTGGCGTTGATATTTGAGAGTGCCACATCGTAACGACCGGTTTTCAGGCCGGGAATGATATTGTCGAAACCGCCGGTGTCCCGCCACTGGACCTGGATCCCTAAGCGTTCGCCCACGGCGTTCATCACGTCAATTTCACGTCCGGCCAGGGTTTTGTTGTCTTCTTTATAGAAAGTGGTCGGCGGCGTGTTGGGATTGGTTCCTGCCACGATGTAGCCGCGCTTAACCACATCCGCCGGCAGCAGGCTTTTCAGTGCCGGGTCGGCCTTAACATGGAGTGAACTGTCAGTCGGGACGGATTGATCGGCGGCAAACGCGGTGTGTGCACTCAATGCAAGTGCAAGCAAGGTGATACCTTTGGCGAGTTTCACTGGAACCTTCTCCTGATATATATAAATGTTTCCCTGTCGGGAAAAGGCGTTGAGGTAGCGATGTATTTTTCTTCTTTCTCACCTCACAGCGGAAAGAAATTGTCATCCTCAGAACGTCCCGCAGCCATTCTCAGTAAGATGTGCAGCGATCACAAATGCGAAAAACGGATATCTATTGCCAGATTTCGGGAATAGAACTCGGCGCCCGTGGTGATGGGGATGACCGCGCCAGCGATGGCGCGGTATCAGGTAAGGTATTCAGATTTTGTCAGGTATTCGGCAGCCTGCTTTAACCATGGCTTATGATCGTTTTCTTCTTAGCAATACACTATCGTTCTAAGCGTTTGCGTATAGGCTCAAACTCTTTCGTCGCATGGCGTGGTATGAGGTCGGGTAAATTTTGCTCCGCAGCCTGCCAGTATTGCCACGGTACTTTCTTGTCGCCCAATTCGTAATCCATCCCATCCCAGTTGTCTTCCCGGAAGCTGTAAAACGCCCAGTGCGACTGCTGCTGATCCAGCACCTTTAACACATCCTCCAGATATTGCGTGCACCCTGGTAAGGTGCGGACACAACCGAACTCACCAACCACCATTTGATGGCGGGCCACATCGTGCGATTTCGCCCACTCAAACGGTAGCGCTAAATATTCTGCTACGCGTTGTGCATCCCACTGTTGCTGCAATCCCGCAAACGGGACTTTACCCGGGTAAGGCCAGGGCGCTTTGCGTTTGGCATTCGGTGCACTGGTGGCGGAATAAGGCTCATACATGTGCACGCTATATAACACCCGTTTATCTTCGAGCGGCTGTGGCCAATATGTGAAGGCATCGGCGGCAGCGTACCAGCCACTGTCGACCATCACCGGCGTCTGCTGATCGACTTCGCGAATCGCCGCAATCACGGTGCGGTAAAACTCCGGTAAATCCCGCGCGGTACCCTTGTGCTGCAGATACCAGCTTTTCATGGTTGCGGCAGACGCATGTTCGTCCAGACCGCCCATTTTCTCCGGTGCGGGTTCATTAATGATGTTGTATGCCGCTACTGCAGGGTGGTCTTGCAATGCAGCCGCAAGGTCACGCCAATAACGGGCACTTTGCTGCCAGAAAGCGTTGTCTTGCCACAGCCGGTCGTCGAACTGTCCGCCGTTATTTTGTGACCAGCGCATGCCGGGTAAGGAAAGCGGCGTAATCACCACTTTCAACCCTGCTGCCTCAGCGTTATCCAGCACATTTCTCAAAGTGGCGACATCTTCCGCCACTAATCCCTGGTAGCGATCCGCACTGCCCAGCAGAAAATCACGCTGTTTGGTGGGCCATTTATCCCAGGAGAGCCGCACCCAAGAGGCACCGTAAGTGTGGAGAGCATTGAAATAAGCAGTATTGGGTGGAATGCGATTAAAACTGTTGCCGCCATGTTGAGGTTGCAGCCAGAAATCCATCTTATCGGCGGCTCTGGCAACAGGAATAGTGAACGAAATCAGTAACAGGAATGTAAAGGTTTGTATGATCTGGCGCACAATTTCTCCTTGATTTATGAGAGTCCCAGGCACCCTTTTTGGTGCAGGCTCGAAGCTAAACGGATTCCCATGTAGTTACTGTGCGTTATCACTGATTTTAGTCTACTGATTTGCAAGGAATTGATGACAGTTTGATGAACGCTTTTCCTCCGCAACGTTTTTAAGCACAAACGTCACTCTGGCTTTACGTTTCTTCACGTTTCCCCCGCATTTAGCACCAATCATGGAGAAAAAAAGGAGACGCCGGTTTGTCGCATATACAATGAGAAACATTCTCATTATCATGCGCATTTGCTTACATATGTTAATACTTCAGGGAGAAGATTTAAGTGAATGTAACTTTGTATGTCAGGAAGCGCCCTCTTGCACTGATTGTGGCAGCCTTGCTCACCTCACCTGCTTATGCCGCAGAACCCACGGAAAAACTGGCTGACGATGAATCAATGATCGTCACTGCAGAACAGGGTCTGAAACAACAGCCTGGCGTTTCCACCATTACCGCTGAGGACATTGAGAAAAGCCCACCGGTTAACGACCTCTCCGATATCATCCGCAAAATGCCGGGCGTCAACCTGACCGGTAACGGGGCCAGCGGTAGTCGTGGCAACAACCGCCAGATTGATATTCGCGGCATGGGCCCGGAAAACACCTTAATCCTGATCGATGGCGTGCCAGTGAGTTCGCGTAACTCCGTGCGTTACAGCTGGCGTGGCGAACGTGACTCGCGTGGTGATACCAACTGGGTGCCCGCGGAGATGGTAGAACGTATTGAAGTGATTCGCGGCCCAGCCGCCGCGCGTTACGGTTCCGGTGCGGCTGGCGGCGTGGTGAACATCATCACTAAACGCCCGACCAATGACTGGCATGGATCACTGTCACTTTTCACCAATCAGCCCGAAAACAGTAAAGAGGGTGACACGCGTCGCGCCAACTTCAATTTGAGTGGCCCACTGGCTGGCGATGCATTAACCATGCGTCTGTATGGCAATATCAACCGCACCGATGCGGATGCTTATGATATCAATACCGCTCAAAACGGCTCTTATGCTGCGGGACGGGAAGGGGTACGTAATAAAGATATTAACGGTGTACTGTCATGGAAAATCACTCCTACTCAGATCGTTGATTTCTCCTACGGCTATAGCCGTCAGGGCAATATTTATGCGGGCGACACGCAGAACAGCAATGGAAATAGCAGTGCAGGTGGTTTAGTTGAATCTCTGTACGGCAGTGAAACAAACCGCTTATATCGTCAGAGCTATGGCGTCACTCATAACGGTATCTGGGATTGGGGCACATCCAAACTTAATTTCAACTACGAGAAGACCAATAACACTCGCTTGAAAGAAGGCACTGCCGGAAGTGTTGAAGGGATGATCAACAGTAATGTTTATTCGACCAGTCGTCTGGAAAGTTATCGTGCTGGCGGAGAAATAAACTTCCCACTGGAATTATTGGTGGACCAAACCGTGACGTTGGGAGCGGAATGGAACCGCGATGAGCTTAATGACCCTGCGTCAATGCAATCTGCAAGTACAAACCTTTACTTGCCAGGTAGTTCAGGCGATCCGTCTCAGCGCAGCAGTAATAACTCCGCCACGATAAGTTCTCTTTATTTTGAAGATAATATTGCCGCCACTGACAGCACTGAAATTATTCCGGGTTTACGCTTTGATTATCATGATGCTTTTGGTGCTAACTGGAGTCCAAGCCTGAATATTTCGCAACGATTGGGCGACTATTTTACGCTCAAAGCGGGTATTGCGAGGGCATTCAAGGCGCCTAACTTATATCAATCAACTCCCGGCTACCTGCTATCAACACGTGGCAATGGCTGCCCAATTGGCCTATCCCAATGTTATTTATTAGGGAATGACAATCTCGATCCTGAAGTGAGCGTCAATAAAGAAGTGGGACTAGAGTTTAACCACGCGGGTTATGTCGCGGGTATCACCTACTTCCGTAACGATTACAAAAACAAAATTGTATCCGGTACTGATGTTGTCTACACCAATGGTACTTACAACGTGCTTCAGTGGGAGAATGGAGGCAAAGCCATTGTAGAGGGGCTGGAAGGGAACCTGACTATTCCATTGATTGCGGACACACTTGAGTGGCGGTCTAATGCGACTTACATGTTCCGTTCAGAAAGTAAGAAGACCGGAAATCCTCTATCGGTCATTCCTGAATTTACTATCAACTCACAATTAGAGTGGCAAGCAACTGATAGCCTTAGCGCCAATATCAACTGGACGCAGTATGGCCGCCAAAAACCGCGCCAAAATGCAGAAACAGTTATTGAGGGAAGACCAGGAGGTCTTTCACAACGTGAAATCAAGCCATATTCCATTGTCGGCTTGAACCTCAATTACGACATCACTAAAAATTTGCGTGCTAATGCGGGTATTAACAACCTGTTTGATAAGCGCATTTATCGTGAAGATGAAGGTGCTTCAACTTACAACGAACCGGGCCGCGCCTATTACGCTGGCGTCACCCTGTCGTTCTGAGTCCAGATGGGTGGCCTTCTAAGGGCCACCCCTATTGACTTGCTTTTCTATCTCCCTGTTAACCCATCAATTTCCATCCAAAATCATATCAATATTTTTTTGACGGTAAGCCTGCAAATTTTGATGGTTTTACGTCAAATAACCGCTCGCCGCAGCACATCGCATCCGCTAATTTCATCGCTATCTCCCCTACAGGATATAACCGATGATCAAAGAAGCGTTTTATCGCACAGGTCACCCCGCACCTCAACTCGGCGTCAGCCCACTCTCCTGGGTCAATGAAGTGCTGCAATACCTCGGCGCAGGGACCTCGGCCGAACACTGTTTGAAAGAAGCGAAACAGGCCGGATTTCAGGGCGTCGAGCTAAGTCGCATATTTCCGCGCGAACCCGGGGCATTGAAGCAGCTGTTGGCACAACATCAACTGCAGCTGGTGTCAGGCTGGCATGACGGATTTCTCACCGAACGCAGCGTTGAGCAGGAGCTGGATGCGGTGCACAACCATGCCACCCTGCTGCAGGAAAATGGCGCCAACGTGATGGTGTACGGCGAATGCGGCTGGATGGCTGACAACGCGCTGGATGTGCCACTGAGCACCCGACGTTTGTTGCCGGAGAGTCAGGTCGCCGACTATGCCGATCGCCTTTCCCGCTTTGCCGAAGCCCTGTTTGATCGATACGATTTACGCCTCGCCTATCATCACCATCTCATGATGGTGGCCGAAACACTGCCGGAAATCCGTGCGTTGATAAATGCCTGTTCGCCCGCCGTTGGCCTGTTACTGGATACCGGTCACGCCACCGCTGCCGGATTCTCCTATACGCAACTTATTGAGGAATTCGCCGACCGCATTTGCCACATCCATCTAAAAGATGTGCGGTTGGATCGCCTGCAAAAAGTACGGGCCAGCGGTATGACCTTCAACGAAGCCGTGCTCGCAGGGATGTTTACCGTGCCAGGCGACGGCGGTATTGATTATCGGCCGCTGGCAGAGTTTATCGCTCGCAGCGGTTATCAAGGCTGGATGGTGGTGGAAGCCGAGCAGGATCCGGCGAAAGCGCCCCCATTGGAGACCGTGACTCGCGCACAACGTTTTGTTGCCCAACACATTTTACCTGCAAACGCTTAAGGAGCCGCTGATGGCTGGAAAAACACTGAATGTTGGCCTGATCGGTTCAGGCTTTATGGGCCAGGCACATGCCGATGCATGGCGCCGCGCGGGTTTAATGTATCGTAATCTGGCGCTGCAACCCGTTCTGCATACGCTGGCAGATGTCACGCCCGCACTGGCCGAAGAAGCGGCTCGACGCTACGGCTTTCAACACAGCACGGCGGACTGGCAGTCGCTGGTGAACAATCCTGAAATCGATATTGTTGATATCACCACGCCTAATAGCATGCACTTCGACATGGCGCTGGCCGCGATTCGTGCAGGTAAACACGTCTACTGCGAAAAGCCGCTCACCGTTTCGTTGCAGGAAGCACAAACCCTGACCCAGGAAGCTGAGCGAGCAGGTGTGAAAACCATCATGGCGTTCAATAACATCAAAACGCCGGCAGCGCAGTTGGCGAAGCAGATGATCGATCGCGGTGACATCGGCACACCGACACGCTTCCGTGGCTGGTTCGATCAGGGATTTTTCAACGATCCCGAGCTGCCATGGAGTTGGCGTTGCTCACGCGAACAGGCCGGGTCTGGCTCACTCGGTGACTTAGGCTCACACGTGGTGAGCGTGGCGCAATATTTGATGGGGCCAATCAAGAGCGTGGTAGGACAGGAGCAGCTGTTTATTGACACGCGTCCTGCTGCGGGTGGTGGTTCAGGCTATGGTGCCCAGGCAGATAAACAGGCGGCGCGTTTGAAAGTGGAAAACGACGATCAGTTCCAGGCGCTCGTGACTTTCGAGAACCGCGCCGGTGGCGTGATTGAATCTTCACGCATCTCCGCAGGAAAAGTGTTCGGCATTGCCTGGGAAATCTCGGGCACCGAAGGCACCATCATCATGGACGGTGAGCGCTTTAACGAACTGAAGATTGCACGTTATGGCGATGCGAAACACGATCGTGGCTTTAAAACCATTTATGCCGGTTCTCAGGTCGAGCAGTTTGGAGGCTTCTTTGGCTTCGATTTCGCTGGCGGTGGCCTGGGATACTTCGATGTGAAAGTGATCGAAATTTACGACCTGATTAAAGGCCTCAGCAGCGAAGCCGGTTGTTTCCCGGATTTCCGCTTTGGCCTGGAGAATCAGCAAATCATTGAAGCGATGGTGCGCTCATCTGCCAGTGGTCAACGTGTGGAGATCGCCAGTCTGCGCAACTAACTAAAAAACTCGCGCAGTGCCTCAGCCAGCGCCTGCGGTTGCTCATCCGGGATGAAGTGACCGCAGTGCGCGATTTTGATGCCTGAAACCTCAGCCGCAAACTCCTGAAGCGGAATCGCCATATCGGGGATCGAACCCTGATCGGCACTGACCGCCAGCAACGGCACCGTCAGTTTGCCGTTATCATGCAGCCATACACGGTTTTGTTCCGCCGAGACGCTCACTTCGCGATAGGCCGCCATGCCTGCGCGCAATGCCCCGTTCTGTTGCAACAAGCGCACATATTCCGCCATATCTTCCGCGTCAAACACCATTGGGCTGACGGCTTTGCGTTTCAGGAACCAATCCAGATAGATCTCTTCGCGCCCGGCAATTAAGGCTTCAGGCAGATCCGGCAGCAGATGGAAGGCGAACTGCCAGGTTTTCCAAGCCTTATTGGGCGTGGCACGCATCGCATCCGGCAAGGTCACGCCCGGAATGCCGGCGTCAAGCAGTGCAAGTTTTTTTATCTGATTGGCATAACGCAGGGCAAACGGCCAGGCCACCCACGCACCGACATCATGCGCCGCAAGATAGTAGTGATGGATGTTCAGTTGCAGCAGCAGGCCCTGTACTTTTTCTGCCAGAGAAGTGGTGTCATATCCGCTGTAAGGCTTATCGGAATCCCCCTGACCGGGGAGATCGGGCGCGATAATGAAGTAACGATCGCCAAGCAGAGCCATTACCTTGCGCCACGCAAACCAGCTTTGTGGGAACCCGGCTAACAGCACCAGGGTTTCACCTTGTGGGTTGCCGCCGCTAACGTAGTGGATGCGAACACCGTCTACGGTGGCGTAATGATGGGAAAAATCAGGCAGGTTGGTGACAGGTTGTGACCAGCGCGATGTTATTTTTAATTCTGAGGCATTCATCCGTTACTCCTAGAATTGGAAATGGTTACTTCCTAATTGGTCAAATTCTTGGTCGGATAGGTCGAGAACATAATCGTTCCTGGTTGGCATGGTTGGCCGCGTTCTCGTATCAAGATTTGAGTTTGCGCTAGGGGAGATACCATTTAGGAAATGATCGATTCCCAAATGGTACAGGATGGTAGGAAGAATTGACAAGCGGTGTGAGTGAAATTGCTGATTAGGGTGCAACACGGTATTGCACAAAATCCGTCTTCGTCGCGACCTGATCATACAGCGCTCGGGCGCGGTAATTATTCTCGCGCGTCATCCAATACACTTTCGAGCAGTTCAATGCCTCAGCGGCAGCATTCACCGCTGCGATCAACGCGCGACCCGTGCCTTGTTTACGCCCGTCTGGGCTGACGAACAGATCCTGCAGGTAACAATAGTCACCCAGGGTCCAGGTGCTGCGATGGCAAATAAAATGCACCAGCCCAGTCAATTTGCCCTGCTCCTCCGCCACCAGACAATGCATCGGTTCGCCTTCCGCAACCAATCGTTGAAATGTCGTATTGGTGACTTCTTCCGTGACCTCACTGACATAAAAGTCGAGATAGCCCAACCACAGCGATTTCCACTTTGCGTAATCCTCTGCAGTGAGTTTTCTAATGACCTGTTCCATTTCTTTCTCTCCATTGTTGGCGTGTGATGGTGAACATCAAACTGGCGGGCGGATCTTGCGGATTAAACACCCTTTCGAGGAAAGTCATCCCGACCTTTTCCAGTACGCGGCGTGATGCGGTGTGGTTTTCTCTCACCACACCGACAATTTCTTTCAGTTTTAGATCTTCAAAACCGTGGCGGATGGCGCGATGCGCGAGTTCTGTCGCATAGCCTTTTCCCCAGGCATCCGGTTCAAAACGGTAACCCAGATTGTTGGTTCTGCGCCCGTTGAATTCGCTGACGAATACGCCACCGAAACCAATCACGTGTTGAGGATCGCTTTTCTCCATGATGACCCAGTCATCGAAACCATGAATAGCGCGGTCTTTGATTCTGCGTAATAACACTTCTCGCGCATGATCAAGGCTTGGATAAGGCCCGCGTGGGTTAAATTGATGTGTTCGTGCATCGCCATAGATGCGAAAAAGCGCCTGCAAATCCGTGTACTCAATCGGCCGATACAGCAGCCTTTCAGACTCCCAATGCATTCATTTCCTCGCCGTTTTTTGTTATCCAGCGAAGTAGCATAGCACCGCGACATCGCTTTGAGTGTTAAGAATTTTTGCTATGATGTCAGCCCATCTTTCTAATGATTGAATCTGAACCATGCGAACATCGGACTCGTTGCGACTTTTGCTGCTGGCGGCTATCTGGGGAGCCAGTTTTCTTTTTATGCGTATTGCCGTTCCCGCGCTGGGTGCGATAAATACGGCTTTTTTGCGCGTGTTATGTGGCGCATTGGGTTTAATCATCGTGATGGCAGTACTGCGCATTCCGCGTCGCTTCGAAGGCAAACTGGGTTGGGCAATGTTGCTGGGTGTGATTAACTCAGGATTACCTTTCCTGATGTATTGCCTTGCCGCTCGCGTGCTGCCCGCAGGCTACTCCGCAATACTCAACGCTACTGCGCCGTTAATGGGTGTCGTGATTGGTGCGGCGTTCTTCAATGAACAACTGACCGTGAGTAAAGTGCTGGGTATGGTGGCCGGTGTTGTCGGCATTATGTTAATCAGCACCACTGGCGAAGGGGTGCTCTCGCACGCATTGATACTTGGCATTGCGGCTTGTCTGGTCGCCACCACCTGTTACGGTTTTGCCGGCTTTCTGGCCAAGCGCTGGATCGGTTCGCGCGGCGGGCTTGATGCCACGAAAGTGGCGTTCGGTAGCCAGTTGGGCGCCTCGCTTTTCCTGCTGCCTTTCTTTGCCTTTAGCGCCCCGCAAACGCCGGCGGCGAACTGGCAAATACCTGAAGTCTGGGCCTGTATTTTGGCCGTCGGCTTTATTTGTACTGCGCTGGCCTACATCATCTATTTCCGTTTGCTGGCCGATATTGGCCCCCTGCGCACCCTCACCGTCACCTTCCTGATTCCGCCTTTTGGCATCCTGTGGGGCTGGTTAGTGCTGGACGAGCAAATCAATCAGGGCTTTATAAGCGGTGCATTGCTGATTGTGCTGGCGGTATGGCTTGTCACGCGCAGCGAAATGGTCAAACCCGCCGCGCCGAGTACCTCTGACAATTAATAACGCTATTTCTTACCGGTGGGTTTCAGTGAACGATTGAGATCCTGAATGCGTTTCATGGTTTTTACCGTGCGCGATGAAGTCGCTGAAGCCACCGACAAAATCAACATCTCCAGACACACCAGCACGGTGCCATGCAGAGGCATACGACCATTCTCCCCACCGCGCGGCACATTGATAACCACATCCGCTTCTTTGGCAAAGGCAGAATCTAAGGCATTGGTCAGCAAAATCACCGGCATCCCCAGCCGCTTCGCCTCTTTCAGGGTAGTCAGCCCTTCTTTATGGGCAGATTTCTGCGCCATCATAATCAGCACATCACCACGCTGTAAGGTGATCAACTGTTCAGCGAGGGCAATACCCGAACGATTGAGCGTGACGGCAGGAATGCCAATGCGCGTGAACAGCCGAGCACTGTAATCCGCCAGAATCCCTGAAGCATTAATGCCAAAGAGCGCTACCTGTCGCGCGTCGATCAACATCGCGACAGCCTGCGCCACCGCTTGCCGATTGTGAGGTTCCGAGAGGGCATCGCAGGCGCGTTTATGGCCACCCAGTACGAAATCGATCCCCGAATTGATGTCACACGACAGCTCGCTGACGGTGGCGCTCATCTTCTCTTCTGAATTCATCGCCGGGCCAAACCAGGCTTTCAACGTGGTTTTCAAATCACGCAAACCGGCAAATCCCAATGCCTGAACGGCACGCACCACGGTGGCATCTGAGGTATGAGTCGCATCCGCTATTTCCATGGCGGTGGCATCTAATATTGCCTCACGATTATCGTGGATATATCGCGCGACGGATTGAAGGCTGGACGATAATGACGGAGCGCGTGCGCGATAGCGTTCACCTAATACATCAACCCGATTTTTAATTTTATTTATGGCCATCTTTTTACCTGTTTATCATCAGGGCGTGATTTCGTCCCCCATTTAGGCACGGTATTGTAGTGATATTTCTTGTTTAATCCAGCACCCTGATCGCTATCGCTCCTTTGGGGTGGATCGTTGGATCACAGCAAGAAACAAGTTTATCTGACTGTTTTTGTTGTATTTATAACAATTAAGCCTCAAATGGAAATGGCGTTGATGGACTCTATTCCTGCTGTAGTATCCACGCCATTATTTCCGTTTACTACTACATTCTTTCATGTTTGAATGATTCTCAATAACATCACGCCATCTCAGTTTAAGGCGCACGATCCACAGAGAATGCTTATTTCATTCACTTTTCTCTGCTGAAAATAATTTAATCCTAGCTTCGTTTCATGGACGAGATTAATTCCGCACCAACACCAGGTTTATTTAAATGAATAACAACAAGAGTTTCGCTGTTAAAGCACAATGCCATCCGGCCATTATCGCCGCAATATACGGTGTCAGCGTTTTCACTGCAGCTGGCAGTCTGGCAGCGGAAAGCAGTAATACCCTGACGGTGTCCGCGCAGGAAAGTCGCCCGCAAGGCTATAACGCCACCAGCAGTTCCGTCGCCAGCAAAACGCCCACGCCGCGTCTGAACGAAGCGCAATCGGTGAGTGTGGTGACCCAACAACAGCTTGAAGACTATCAGGCCGCTAGTCTCACTGATGCGATGCGCTTTGTCAGTGGTGTCACAGAGGGCAATACTCTGGCAGGCACCGAAGATGGCTTTGTGCGTCGCGGATTTGGCAGCAACTCTGATGGGTCAATCTATCGTGATGGCATTCGCAGCAGCCAGGGGTTGAACTTCGATGCCACCACCGAACGCGTCGAAGTGCTAAAAGGCTCGGCATCCCTGCTCTATGGCATTCAAAATCCGGGCGGCGTGATCAACGTGGTGAGCAAAAAACCGCAATATGACTGGCACACCAAAGTTAGCGGCCGTTCCTCCAGCGAAGGTGGCGGCGCTGGCACCGTCGATGTCACCGGCCCGCTGGGCAACGGCCTGGCTTTCCGCTTGATCGCCGAAAAGCAGAATCAGGATTACTGGCGCAACTTTGGCAGCGACAAACATACGCTGATCGCGCCTTCGTTGCAGTGGTACGGTGAAAAAGCCAGCTTCCTCGTGAGCTATGAAGATTATCAATACGATATCCCCTACGATCGTGGCACCGCCTTTATCAATGGCAAGCCGCTGGATATCGGCTACAAAGATCGTCTCGACGACAAGGCGAATCATGCCTGGGGTCACAACAAAACCCTTAATGCGCACTATGACTGGCAGTTTAATGATGACTGGAGCACGCGCGTCACTTTTGGCTGGAATCAGCGTCAATACGACAACAACGAAGTGCGCGTCACCGCCATTAACCCCACCACCGGCGTCGTGACGCGTCGTGCCGATGCTAACCGTGGCTTTAACCACAAAACGAAATACGTTTCATGGGATCTGCTCGGCTCACAACAGCTGTTGGGCATGACCCACGATGTGGTGATCGGGACTGATTATGAGATGAACCAGACTTATCGCGCGCATCAGTATCAAGGGAAATCCAACACCGGGTTTAACTTTACCGATCCGCAATACGATATCCTGTCACCGGTCACCAATAGCACCTCGGAAAACACCGCCAACGCCAATAACCTGAACCGCATTCATAGCCGTTCGGTTTACGCTAAAGACAGTATTTCACTGACGGAACAGTGGATTGCGGTATTTGGCGGACGCTATCAGCATTACGAGCAGCGTGCGTCAAAAGGCTTCGACCCGGTGGTGGAAACACTGAACAGTGAAGGCAATAAATTCCTGCCACAAGCGGGTCTGATTTATAAAATCACCCCTGATGTCTCGCTTTACAGCAGCGTCAGCAAATCCTTTACGCCTTCCACCGATGTGGACGATGACGGCAATGTCGGTAAACCCGAACAGGGCACGACCTGGGAAGTCGGCAGTAAATGGCAGATCTCGCCAAAGCTGTTTGCCAGCGTCGCGCTGTACCGCATTGATGAACGTGACATGTCGCTCAGCATTAACGGTTCAACGCGGGCAATTGATAAAGCCCGTTCCAGTGGCGCAGAGTTTGAGCTGAACGGCGAAGTGTTGCCGGGTTGGGATCTCAGCGCTAACTACAGCTACGATAAGGCTGAGATTGTTGATGATGGCGTAAATTCTGCTAACAATGGCAATCGGCTGCAAAATGCACCGCGTCATTCGGGCGCGCTCTATCTCAGCCACAACCTCAGTATCAACGGCATTCCCGGTGATTTCCGCGTCGGTGGCGGCGCGCGCTATGTCGGCTCGCGAGCGGGCGATCCTGAAAATAGCTTCACGATGCCGGATTACGTGGTGGCGGACAGCTTTATCGCCTGGAACAATCAGTTGTTTGGTGAAAAGACACAACTTAAGTTGAATCTGAATAACCTGTTCAACAAGCACTATTACACCTCCAGCGGCGGCAATTTGCGCGTGCGTGAGGGTGAAACCCGTAACCTGATGGTCGAGGCCAGCGTTGAGTTCTGATTCTGTGGTTAAAGCGGGCGCCCGGCGCGCCCCTTCCCTCTGGGGGCCAATGCTGATTGTTCTGGCCTGCTTCTTACTGGTGCTTAGTAGCGCCGCGCTGGCAAAAACCGTCACAGATATTGACGGTAATCAGGTGGATATCCCTGACCATCCGCAGCGCATTGTGCTGGGCGAAAGTCGCATGCTCTACACGCTGGCGCTGCTGGAACCGGGCAATCCTTTTCAGCATATCGTTGCCTGGCCTCAGGATTTGAAAAAGTACGATAGCCAAACGTGGAACAGTTTTGCGCGCCAGTTCCCGCAAATGTTAAAAATCCCTTCCCTCGGTTCAGGCGGCCCGAATGCTATCAATCCTGAGCAGATCCTGGCGCTCAAACCGGATGTGGTGATCCTGCCGAGCCTGGCGCGCTACGATGATGCCGATCTGCTCCTGGTGAGTATGCTGAAAGCCGCCCATATTCCGGTGGTGAAAATCGATCTGCGCGTGCATCTGCTGAAGAATACCCGTCGCAGCGTGGAGATTTTTGGCGAGGTGCTGAATGAGCAGGCTCGCGCGCAGGCCTTTAACCGTTTTTATGACGCACATATGCAGGTGATTCGTGATCGGCTGGCCAGTTATCACGGTGCGAAGCCTTCAGTGTTGTTGCAGTTGCATCTTGGCCGCCGTAATGAGTGCTGTGTCACCGCCATCAACGGCAGCCTTGGCGAACTGTTAAACGCCGCAGGCGGCGATAATATCGCGGCTAAAACGCAGCACGGCGTGTTTGGTCGCTTGAGTGAAGAAATGGTGATTGCGGCGCAGCCTAATTACTACTTCGCCACCGGATTTGGCGATAACGAGGCGCAGGGTTTGCTGAAGCTGGGGCCAGAAGTGGCATTGCCAGCGGTGCAAAGCAGCTTCGCCCAACTGACCTCGCAGCAAAACGGATTGCGTGAATTAGCCGCGCTACGTAACGGCCACTCCGCCGTCATCTGGATGAATTTTTACCTCAGCCCCTGGCACATCGCGGCAACGGAATTTATGGCAAAAACACTTTATCCTCAGCTGTTCGCGGATGTCGAACCCGAGCAAACGTTAAAGCAAATCTTCAATGATTTCCTGCCCATACCTTATAGCGGGACCTATTTCACTCAAATCCCTGCGAGTTAATCGGCCTTATTGATAATCGAAGCGTTAAATACGCTTCGATTATATTAATAATTAATTATTAACCTTCATAATTCATTTGCTTAAAAAATAAGATACGAAAAAATACTCGATAATCCACTTATACGCTGCCGCCGCGCTTGTTAATATTCACAGTGGCACTAACCTTAATTCTGCAGTCTGGACATAACGTGTGACGCTATCCACGATTATGTAATCGCAATGCATGAATGAGGGCATTTTATGGCCGAGCATAGAGGCGGTTCCGGTAACTTCGCAGATGATAAACAAAAGGCATCTGAAGCGGGTAAAAAAGGTGGGCAAAGCAGTGGCGGCGGTAGTTTTAAAGACAACCCTGAGAAAGCCTCCGAAGCCGGAAAAAAAGGCGGAAAAAGTAGTAACAAAGGCTCTTAAGCCGCATCGGGCGCGCTAGTCGCCTCACCGACAAGGATGCCAATAGGTTCAACTGGCAATTGAATAAGTGCAATGACGATATATGACTGACGTCTTGCGCTTATTCTGCTCTCCCCTCTCATTCCAGTCACGCCTTTTATTTCCATCGCCGCAGCCATAATACCGCCTCGCTTAAGCTGAAAAATTTCAATTGGTCATTTTTTGACGTGACATATATCACATTTATGCCAGGCTTAATTTATCACTAGCGAAGAACATGGAGATTAAGATGAGTTCATTGACTAATAAAACGCTGCTCACCCATCAATATCCGACACCTCCCTTTAAAAAACAATTACAGGATTTTCCTGGGCTGGCGGCAAAAATGGAACCGCGCCCGGATCATGGTGAAACCAGCTATCGTGGCACTGGTCGTTTAACCGGTCGTAAAGCGCTGATTACCGGCGGCGATTCCGGGATTGGACGTGCGGTGGCGATTGCTTACGCGCGTGAGGGTGCCGACGTGGCGATAAATTACCTGCCCGATGAAGAACAGGATGCGGCAGAGGTGATAAAACTGATTGAAGCGGAAGGTCGTAAGGCGATTGCCATACCGGGAGATATTCGCTCCGAAGCCTTTTGCCAGCAACTGGTGAAGGAAGCGGCGACGAAACTCGATGGTCTGGATATTTTGGTCAACAATGCCGGCCGTCAGCAGTTCAATGAATCGATTCGTACCCTCTCGACAGAAGATTTTGATGCGACCTTTAAGACTAACGTGTATGCCATGTTTTGGATCACGAAGGCGGCGCTGGAGTACCTACCGGCGGGTTCATCGATCATTAACACGTCGTCAGTGCAGGCCTACGATCCCAGCGCCATCCTGCTGGATTATGCCCAGACCAAAGCGTCGATTGCGGCCTTTACTAAAGCTTTAGCCAAGCAGTTGGGTAAAGACCAAATCCGCGTCAACGCCGTGGCACCCGGCCCTTACTGGACTGCATTGCAGGTGTGTGGCGGACAACCGCAGGAGAAAGTGGAGCAATTTGGCGCTTCCGCGCCACTGGGTCGCCCCGGTCAGCCTGCTGAAATCGCGCCGCTGTATGTGACGTTTGCGGAAACCACCAATAGCTTCACGTCGGGACAGGTCTGGTGTTCTGATGGCGGCACCGGCACGGTTTAACCACGATAAAGGGCGCATCCATTTTGATGCGCCCTGTTCGATCTTACCCCGATGTTTTCAGGCGCGGTGTGCGAAACACCAGCATGATGCCGAGCAGAATAGCCAGCATTCCCATCATCCCCGACCACGGCAGCGCATTACCTAACAACAGGTAATCCAGTACTGCCGTTATCACCGGAACCAGATAAAACAAACTGGTGACGTTAACGATGCTTCCCGCACTCAGCAGCCGATACAGCAGCAGCTGCGCCACCACCGAGATCATCACCCCAAGAAACAGCACGGAAATCCAGAAGTGCAACGTAAAGTCGATATGGAAGGCTTTAACCGGAAGCAGTAGAGCACACAGCGCCAGGCTCACCGCGTATTGCAGCGGCAGTACCTGCGCGGGATGCTGGGACACCTTTTTCTGCATGATGGCACCAAACGTCATACACAGCAGTGCGCCGAGAGCGAAGACAATGCCGCACAACGGCAACTGCGACGCCGCCAGACTGCGCCACACCAGTAGTATTAATCCTGCTAAGGCGATCACCAATCCCAGTAATCGCGTGCCTTGCATGCGCCTTTCCACGATGCAGAGCGTCAGGATCGGTTGTATGCCCATGATGGTAGCGATTAAACCTGGCGTCACCCCCTCGGCCATCGCCTGGAAGTAACACACCGAATAGGCACCAATCAAAATCAGACCGGTAAACATCACCGTTTTTCGGCTGCCTGCATCGGGTAACCAGCGACGCCGAAATAGGCCCACCAGCAATAATGCAACCAGCGCCACACCGAAGCGCACGATCAATAGCGCGATGGGTGAGGCATTGTCCAAACCCAGGCGAGAGAAGATGGCCGCACTGCCCCACAGCAGCACGAAGCCCGACGTCGCCGCTTGCGACGTCAAAGACGAAGAACGCATGAAAATGCTCCTAAAACAAACGTTGGAAATTTAAGCGTGAAGACTTCCGGTTCTTAGCGAACCACAACGCGTGCAGGAGGCGGTGGCGGACAGCAGATCGCATACAGGCCATGTTCGTATGACGGGGAAAGTGCGGCTGAAAGTGTCATTTACGCAGGCCTGTAGTCAAAATAGGGAGTTCAGAAACAAAAAGTTAACAGATCGCCTCTGGCTTGTCATCCATTGAGTCGCGCAGGAAATACCTCACGCAACCATTCGATAAACACCCGTAAACGCTGGGTCAGATGGCGGTTTTGCGGATATACCACGTGAAACGGATAGCTGGCGGGCCGCCAATCCTTCAGTATTTCCACCAGTGCGCCTGACGCTAAATCTTTGGCTGCTGCGTATCGAAATGTCTGAATGATGCCTAATCCTGCCACCGCAGCTGCCAGATGAGCATTGCTTTCATTAATCCCAATGCGATGCTCGATTTTCATTTCCTGTTTCTCATTACCCTGCACAAAGCGCAGCGGGAAGGCGCGCCCGCTTTGCGGGGATAAATAGCTAATCCAGCGATGGCCATTTTTAAGCTCTTGCGGATAGGTTGGCACGCCGTAAGTTTTGAGATATGCGGGTGCCGCGCAGGTGATCATCTCAGCATCACCAAGATGACACGCCACCAGCGATGAATCACCCAGCGGACCGCCACGAATCACGCAATCGACATTGTCGCTTATCAGATCTACAGCCCGGTCCGACACGCCGAGGTCGAGGCGGATTTCGGGAAATTGCGCAACGAAATCAGGTAGCAGTGGGATGAGAACCTCACGCGCCGTTGATCCGCCAATATCAATACGCAGATACCCGCGCGGTGTACCGTTTACCGCGTTAAATGCGCCATCAATATCTTCCAGGTCACGCACGATACGTAGCGCTTTATCGTAGTAATCACGTCCCTCCGGCGTGACGGTCACGCGCCGTGTGGTGCGCTGAAGCAGGCGCACGCCCAGATGCCCCTCTAACTCCTGCACCAGTTTACTCAACGTGGCATTCGGCATATCCAGTGAATCGGCAGCGCGAGTAAAATTTCCCGCCTCCACCACGCGCGCGAATGCTCGTATTGCCAACAGTTGGTCCATGCTTATTATCCATACACAGGAATAATGATTTCGATTTTACACCATTTATCACTAAACCGCGCAGGGTTACATTGCCTCCCATGCACTGCAACGCAGTCATCACACACTTAAATCCATTTGGGAGAACACTCATGAACACATCATTAAACGGTAAAAGTGCATTAGTCACCGGCGGCACCAGCGGGATTGGTTTAGCCTCTGCTCAGGCATTGGCAGCACAGGGCGCACGGGTGTTTATCACCGGTCGTCGCCAGCCGGAACTGGATACCGCCGTGACGCTGATTGGTGCACAGGCAACCGGTATCCGCGCTGATGCTTCTGTGCTGAGCGATCTGGATGCGTTGTATGCGCAGATTGCACGCCAGGCGGGTCGGATCGATATCCTGTTCGCCAATGCTGGCGGCGGCGATATGTTGCCACTCGGTGCGATTACTGAAGAACACTTCGACCGGATCTTTGGCACCAACGTGCGTGGCGTACTGTTTACCGTGCAAAAAGCGCTGCCGCTGTTAAGCGACAAAAGCATCGGTGATTTTGACCTCGTCCACCACTTCGGTTCAGGGCACCGCAGGATTCAGTGTTTACAGCGCCAGTAAAGCCGCCGTGCGCAACTTTGCCCGCTCATGGGCGCTGGATGTGAAAGATCGCGGAATTCGTGTCAACGTGGTGAGCCCTGGTCCGGTGCGCACGCCGGGTTTGGGCGATTTAGTGCCCGAAGATCAGCGTCAGGGATTGTTCGATGCATTAGCTGCCCAGGTGCCATTGGGCCGATTGGGTGAACCCGGTGAGATTGGTCAGGTGGTGGCGTTTCTTGCATCCGATGCCTCCAGCTTTGTTAATGCCACCGAACTCTTCGTGGATGGCGGCATGGCGCAGGTATGAGTTGAGGGTTAAGGAAAGACGTTCACATTAAGTCTGTTTTCCTCTAACGAAGTGCGTAATGGATGACGCGCTTCTTCGGTTAATCTCTTTTCTTTTAATTATTCCGTTCACCCTTTCACATCACAGAAAAAACACCCATAATTCAGCGCGATTGGAGAGCAAAATTTTTAAAATACGCCATGATGGCCATCAGGCAGCAATGCCATGCTGTCTTTCAATATTCAGGTTTTAATCCCTGATATTGTCTTAACCAGTAAGGAAAGCGTGCAGTGAAATTAAAAACTTTCGCGTTTATCGTTCTGTCATTATGTACCGTTTTCGGTGCGCAGGGTGCTACGCGGGTCGGGTTGCTGGCAGGGGCGAATAATATCGACCTTAATCAGGATGGCGTCCCGGATTTGCTGGTCTCTGCGACCTTTGACAATAACACCTCGCATCCCAATCAGACGCTATCTGCCTTCATCAATAAAAACGGTAACTGGTTTATTTTACCGGTTCCGGATGATGATGGTTTTACCTGGTCGGATTTTCGTCTTGCGGGTTCCTCTGACAAAATCATTGGTTTTGAACTGCACAATATCCAGGGCGTTTATTACCTGATCCGCGCGATGAAATTCTCGTCAAATCAGGACAATGATGATCTGACTGAAGCCGCGCAAATAAAATTCTCTCGCTATCGGGTAGCGGAAAGCAGCGAAGAACCTGGCGCTCCGGTTTTTTATTGGCAGCTGTCTGGCAGTTATACCACCTCACAAGCGTAT
>NZ_DAMDQC010000049.1:0-27773 GCF_032082325.1 Pantoea sp. CTOTU50773
AGGGTGTGCAGATGAGTAAATTCGATAAAGAGTCTGACGCTGTAAATCCGGCCCTGACACGTATGCTGACTGAGGGATCCCTGTCACGTCGTGGCCTGATGAAGTTGTTGTCTGCGGGTGCAGTCATGAGCAGCGGCTTGATAGGTTTTCCGCAGATGAGCTTTGCGGCTGAAACACCGGTGAAAGGCGGCAAGATGCGCGCAGCCATGTCCAACGCCTCCGCTACTGACACACTCGATCCTGCCAAAGGCAACAACAGCGGTGACTATACCCGCCAGTTTATGGTCTACAGCGGTCTGACCGAACTCGACCAAAAGTTGGCGATTCAACCGGGGCTGGCGGAGTCCGTGGAGTCTTCGGATGGTGTCACCTGGCACATTAAATTGCGCAAAGGGGTCACGTTCCACGACGGTAAACCTCTCACCGCGAAAGACGTCATTTACTCACTCAGCCGCCACAAAGATCCCGCCGTGGCTTCCAATGCCTTTAAGCTGGCCGATCAGTTCAAAACCTTCACGGCGGTGAACGATAACGAAGTCACACTTGAGCTGAGCAGCGCCAACTTTGACGTGCCTTATATGCTCGCCAGTGCCCCATTCCTGATTGTGCAGGATGGCACCAAAGACTTCAGTAAGGGTATTGGCACGGGGCCGTTCAAATTGAAAGAGTTCACGCCGGGCGTACGCTCTGTTGGCGTGAAGAACCCAAACTACTACAAGCCTGGCTTGCCACATCTCGACGAAATCGAACTGCTGGGCGTCACCGATCAGGCGGCACGTGTCAATGCGCTAATGTCGGGTGACTTACATATCGTTTCGACCCTGAGCGCAGCCGACAGTAATCGTTTGAAAGCCACGCAAGACTTCGCCGTGCTGGAGAGCAAGGCGGGGATGTACACCAACCTGATTATCCGCACCGACATGAAGCCGGGCAGCAGCAAGGATTTCGTGTTGGCGATGAAATATCTGCAGCCGCGTGACATCGTGCTGAAAACCGTGCTGCAAGGCTACGGTGATATCAGTAACGACACCCCCGTGCCGCCGTGGCATCCGCTGTTTAACGCCGATCTCAAACCGCGTCCGCTGGATGCCGAAAAAGCCAAATTCCATATCGAGAAAGCCGGTATGAAGGGCGCAACGGTTGAGATCATCACCACGCCAAACATCGAAGGTGCGGTGGAAGGGGGCCAGTTAATCCAGCAGGTGGCGCGTAACACCGGGCTGAACGTTAAGGTGCGTCGCGTGCCGTATGACGGCTACTGGTCAACGCACTGGACCAAAGACCCGGTGGGTTATGGCTCGATCAACCCGCGTCCAACGCTGGATATGCTGTTCTCTCAGTTCTATATGTCGAGCGCGGCCAACAATGAATCGGGCTGGAAGAACGATCAGTTTGATCAGTTGGTCGTCGCCGCACGCGGTGAGCGCGATCAGGGCAAACGCAAGCAGATGTATGGCGATATGCAGAAGCTGATCTATGACCACTGTGGCACCATCATCCCCACCTTTATCAGTACCCTCGACGGGTACAGTAAAAAAGTGGGCGGTGTTGAAGCCTGGCCAAGCGGCATGATGATGGGTTACCGCTTCCATGAGTTCGCCTGGCTGAAAGCCTAATCCGTCATCCGTCAGAGGAGAACGCCGATGAACCGATACATGTTGTTTCTGATTGCCCGGCGCGCAGGTGCGGGCATCCTGACCTTGCTTATCGTCTCGGCGGTGGTGTTTTTTATCACCAGCCTGCTGCCCGGCGATGCCGCGCAGATGATCCTGGGGCAAAACGCCACGCCGGAAACGGTGGCGGCGTTACGCCAGCAGCTGGGTCTCGACCAGCCGTTATTGATGCGCTACTTCAGCTGGCTCGGTGGAATGTTGCAGGGTGATTTTGGTACCTCGTTTGCCAGTCATCTGCCAGTGACGCAACTGGTGGGGCAGCGTATTCCTGCCACGCTGGAGCTGGCGGGCATCACCACGGTGATCTGCGTCCCGCTGGCGCTGGTGATCGGCATCCTGGCCGCCATGAATCGCGGTTCAGCACTGGATCGCTTTCTGGTGATCGCCACCATGGCGACGGTGGCGGTACCGGAGTTTCTGGTGGCCACCGTGGCAGTGTTGATCTTCGCGGTCAAACTGCATTGGGTCTCGGCGATGTCGTTTGGCAGCCCCGACATGGATCTCGTCAGTTATCTGAAAGCCTATGCACTGCCGGTGCTGACGTTGTGCTGCGTATTAGTGGCGCAGATGGCACGGATGACGCGTTCGGCGATCATTAATCAGCTCGACAGCCCGTATCTTGAAATGGCGTTGCTGAAAGGGGTCTCGCCGCTGCGTGCCGTGTTGCGTCATGCGCTGCCGAATGCGGTGGGACCGATTGCCAACGCCATTTCGCTCAGCCTGTCTTACCTGTTTGGTGGGGTGATCATTATTGAGTCGATCTTCAGCTACCCCGGTCTCGCCAGTGCGCTGGTGGATGCCGTGAGTAATCGCGATCTGCCAGTGGTGCAGCTGTGCGTGATGATGTTCGCCGCCTGTTATCTGGTGCTGCTGCTGATTGCTGACATCCTGACTATCGCCTTTAACCCAAAATGGAGGAGCTGATGAATAGCTTGCTGCTTCCTGTACGAATTTTTCAGTCACTGTCGATCTCCGGTCGCATTGGCCTGGCAATCTCTCTGTTTTGGGTACTGATGGCGCTGTTCGGCAATCAACTGGCGCCGCATAGCGTAGAGGATATCGGTGGTGGCCCGATGCTAGGAGGGATGACCGCTGACAACCTGCTGGGCACCGATTATCTCGGTCGCGATATCCTCAGCCGCATTTTGTATGGCGCTAAGTTCTCCATTGGGCTGGCGTTGACCGCTGCGCTGGGTGCCAGTTTAATCGGCACCTTGCTGGCGCTGCTGGCCGCCGTTGCAGGACGCTGGCTCGAAGAGTTGCTGGGCCGCATCAACGATGCCATGTTGGTGCTGCCAGGCAAAGTGCTGTCGCTGATGATTGTGGCCGTGTTTGGTTCCTCGCTGCCGATGCTGATTCTGACAGCCATCTTCACCTACTGGCCCGGTGCGTTCCGTATCGCGTTCGCTATGGCCAGCAGTTTGCGCAATATGGATTATGTCCGTGCTTCACGACTGCGTGGCGAAAGCCGCTGGTACGTGGCAATCCATGACATTCTGCCGAATATGGTGCATCCGATGCTCACCGATTTTGGCCTGCGTTTTGTCTATATCGTGCTGTTACTCAGCGGCTTGAGCTTCCTGGGCTTAGGCGTGCAACCACCTTATGCTGATTGGGGCACGCTGGTACGTGAAAATCTACAAGGCCTGTTTAACGGTTCGCCTGCGGTATTGATGCCGGCAGTGGCGATTGCCAGTTTAACCATCGGTGCCAACCTGTTTATTGACAGCCTGCAACAGATGCGTCCGCTGACGCTGGCGAAGGAGGGAGCATGAACGTGACACACCATACAGCCATGCCCGTGATCTCCGTTGAAAACCTGCGTGTCACCGCCGAGACGGATAAGGGCGAAGAGATCGATCTGGTTTCAGATATCCGTTTTACCGTACAAAAAGGCGAAGTGCTGGCGCTGATCGGTGAATCCGGTTCGGGTAAAACCACCATCGCCATGGCGCTGATGGGCTATGCGCGCCACGGTTGTCGCATCGCCGAGGGCAACATTCATCTGGCGGGCACCGACGTGCGTAGTCTGTCGCCAGGCCAGCTGCGCGAATTTCGCGGCAACAAAGTGGCCTACATCGCCCAAAGTGCAGCAGCCTCCTTCAACCCGGGAATGCGTATTCTCGACCAGGTTATCGAGCCAGTGGTGATCCATGGCACCATGAAACGCAAAGCCGCCAAAGAGAAGGCGATCACGCTGTTTCGCGAGCTGGCATTGCCGAATCCTGACACCATTGGCGACCGTTTCCCGCATCAGGTCTCTGGCGGACAGCTGCAACGTCTGATGACGGCCATGGCACTGATTGGCGACCCGGATGTGGTGATCCTTGACGAGCCGACCACGGCACTGGACGTCACCACTCAGGTTGAAGTACTGAAAGCGTTTCGCCGTGTGGTGGCACAGCGCGGTGTGACCGCGATTTACGTCAGTCACGATCTGGCGGTGGTGGCGCAGATGGCGGATCGCATTCTGGTGCTGCTGCGCGGAAAAATGGCGGAATATGGCACCACCGAACGGTTAATTGGTGCGCCGCAGGCCGAATATACCCAACTGTTAATGGATGCGGCACGCCAGAAAGAGCGAGAAAGCAGCTGGACCTGCGCAGAGGCTGATGTGCAGCCGCTGATGGAAGTGCGCGATCTCAGTGCCGGATATGGCCCACGTGATAGTGAGGGCAAACCGAAAACGCTGATTCTGCAAGATATCAATCTCAAGCTGTGGAAAGGGCAAGCGATTGGCATTATCGGTGAGTCGGGTTCGGGTAAAACCACGCTGGCACATGCGATTGCCGGGCTCAATGCGCCCAGCCACGGCCATATTCTGTTTAACGGTCACTATATCAACGGTGACATGCACAAGCGTCCCGACAATGAACTGCGCCGTATTCAGTACGTGTTCCAGATGGCGGATACGGCGCTCAATCCCGCGCACAGCGTTGAGCGTATTCTTTCACGTCCGCTGACGCTGTTCCATGAACTGAAAGGGCTCGAACTGCAGCGCCGTCTGTATCAACTGCTGGATCTGGTGAAACTGCCGCGCACCGTGTTGTGGCGTCGCCCCTGGGCGCTGTCGGGCGGACAGAAGCAGCGCGTGAATCTGGCGCGTGCACTGGCGGCGGAGCCGGATCTGATTCTGTGTGATGAAGTCACCTCGGCACTGGATACCGTGGTCGCGGCGGCGGTGCTGGATCTGATCAGTGAGCTACGCCGTGAGTTAGGGCTGTCAGTGTTGTTTATCAGTCACGACATGCACGCGGTTCGCGCCGTATGCGACGACATCGTGGTGATGAAATCCGGTCGCATCGTGACGCAGATTTCCCGTGCTGATTATGATAAACCCACCAGTGAGCTTTATTTTGAACGCCTGAAGCGAGCCGTACCGGAACTGCGTCAAGGCTGGCTGGACGAGCACGAAGAAGTGCTGAAAGCGGAATAGAGATGGTGCAAGCCAGCGCAAATGCGTGCCCACCCTGTGGCAGTCGCGCAAAGAATTTGTCAGGTGGCCATTTATGGCGACCTCAAACCAGGAGCAGCAAATGATCACATTACGCGCCATGACGCAGGATGATATTGAACATGGCTATGCCATCACCCAACAGCTTAAGTGGCCGCATCGCCGTGAAGACTGGCAGCAGGCGCTGGCGCTGGGTGAGGGCGTGGTGGCGGAAGAGCAGGGGCAGTTTGTCGGCAGCGCCTTCGGTTGGCGCTGGGGTGACAGCGCGGCAACCATTGGTCTGGTGGTGGTGAATCCAGCATGTCAGGGGCGGGGAATTGGTAAGCAGTTGATGCTGGCGGTGATGGAGAAATTCCCGGATTGCGTGATTCGCCTGCATGCTACCGAAATGGGCCAGGGGCTATACGAGAAACTGGGTTTTGTGGTGAAAGGCACCATTCAGCAGCACCAGACGCGTGAGCTGGCAGCGGTGCCCGCCGTCAACATCCCGACGGGGTTAACGTTGCGCAATGCTCTGGCCGATGACGTTGAATTGCTCACTGAGTTGGATCATCAGGCGCACGGCATGTGGCGCCCGCAACTGATACAAACGCTGGTTGCCGATCACCAGACCGTGTTACTGCAAGATCCGCAGCAGCAGGTACAGGGTTTTGCCAGCCTGCGACGTTTTGGGCATGGCTGGGCGATTGGCCCGGTGATTGCGCGCCATGTTGATGTCGCGCAGGCGCTGGTGGCCGCGCTGATGCAAGGGCTGGGTGGTGAGTTTGTCCGCATCGACACCGACAGCGCACTGCCACTGGCAAACTGGCTGGAGAGTTTAGGGCTGGTCAAGGTTGACGCGCCCACCACCATGTATCGGGGAACGCCTTGGTCACCGCAAGCCGGTGAGATGCAGGCGTTTGGGTTGATGACCCAGGCGATGGCGTGATGCATATCGTCTATAAATCGGAAGCCACGCGTGGAGCCCACTGGCAGCGCTGGCTGGCTGAACATGCACCGGATGTGCAGCTGCATATCTGGCCGGATGTGGGTGACGCAGAACAGGTTGAACTGCTGGTGGCCTGGCAACCGCCAGAAGATGTCATGGCGACCTTCCCTAATCTCAAAGCGCTACTGTCGGTGGGCGCGGGGGCCGATCAGTTCGATCTCAGCCAACTGCCGCCCGATTTGCCGGTGGTGCGCATGATCGAACCCGGCCTGACGCAAGGCATGGTGGAGTACGTCACTTTTGCCGTGCTGGGGTTGCATCGTGATATGCCGCGCTATTTCCAGCAACAGCGCGCAGCAACGTGGCAAACGCACCCGATTCGCACCGCCAATCAGCGGCGGGTGGGCGTCATGGGCTTAGGCGAACTCGGCCAGGCATCTTTGCAGCAGCTGGTGTCATTAGGGTTTAAGTGTGCTGGCTGGAGCCGGACACCGCGTGAACTCGAGGGCGTGCGCTGCTGGCATGGCGCTGAGCAATTGGCTGAGTTTCTGGCACACAGCGACATCCTGGTGTGTTTGCTGCCGTTGACTGACAGCACGCGCGGTTTACTCAACTCTGAGCTGTTTGCGCAGTTACCTGCCGGAGCCGCACTGGTACAGGTGGGGCGTGGCCCGCAGTTAAATCATGACGATCTGCTCACGGCGCTGGCCAGCGGACAATTGAGCGCAGCCGTGCTCGATGTGACCGATCCCGAACCTTTACCGCCAGAGCATCCTTTCTGGCAGCATCCGGCGATCTGGCTCACACCCCACATTGCCAGCCAGACGCAAACCGACAGCGCGGTGGCTGCGCTACTCGATAACCTGCGCCGCTATCAACGTGGCGAACCCATGGTCGGCCTTATCGATCGCAACCGGGGATACTGATATGCAACTGGATCAATTAGTCGCTCTGCGACGGGATCTGCACGCCCATCCCGAACTGGGCTATCAGGAAACGCGCACCAGCGACATCGTGGCGCAGGTGCTGCAAGAGCACGGCATTGAGGTGCATCGCGGCCTGGGTAAAACCGGCGTGGTCGGTGTGCTGAAACGTGGAAATAGCCCGCGCATGATAGGTCTGCGCGCGGACATGGATGCGCTGCCGATGCAGGATAACGGCACCCAGCCGTGGAAAAGTGTGCATGACAATGTCTGTCACGCTTGCGGTCACGATGGTCACACGGTGATGCTGCTGGGCGCGGCTATCCAGTTGGCTCAGCAGGGCGATTTTGACGGCACGCTGGTGTTTATCTTCCAGCCAGCGGAAGAAGGTTTAGCCGGCGCGAAAGCGATGATCGATGACGGCCTGTTCCAGCAATTCCCTTGCGATGCGGTATTTGCCCTGCATAACTGGCCTGAACTGCCTCTGGGCGAAGTGCAGACGCGGCCGGGTGCCATCATGGCGGCGGCGGACCGTTTTGATATCACGGTAAAGGGCGGTGGCGGTCATGCGGCACAGCCACACCTGACGCGTGACACCTTGCTGGCCACCAGTGAATTGGTGGTGCAACTCAATACGCTGGTGGCGCGCGCACTTGACCCGTGCGAGCCGGGTTTGCTGACGGTGACGCGCATGCAGGGCGGTTTCTCACACAACATGATTCCGGCGGAAGCCAGTATCACCGGCACGGTACGTACGTTCAGCCCAGCGGCGCAGGACATCATTGAAAGCCGCCTGCGTGAAATGGCGCAACATGTCACGGCGGCGCACGGTCTGCAGGCAGAGGTAAGCTATCTGCGTTATTACCCGGCCACGGTCAATCAAGCGGGGGCTGCACAACTGGCGCTGGATGCCCTGCGTGAGGCGGACATGCCTGCTGAACAAGCCAGACAGCCTGCTCTCACCTCGGAAGATTTTGCCTTTATGTTGCAGGCCAGAGTGGGGGCTTATCTGTGGATCGGATCGGCACCCAGCCAGCCGTTGCACCATTCCTCTTACGACTTCAACGATGCGCTGATCCCGCACGGTATTCAGACTTTGACGGCCATCGCCCGCCACGCGCTGCGTGCAGAATTTCCCTGCTGATTGGCAGAAGATTTTGAAACGAAATGCCGCTGCTTTGCTGATTACGGCAGCGTGAGAAACCAACGGGTTGCGATACTTGAGCCAACCGAACGTTACGTGGATGAGGATTTTGAAAATGCAGAATGTCATGGCGGAGCAGCAAACGTATAGCGATAACAGCCTGTTACTGGATACACGTGAACAGAACGTGCCGCGTGGTGTGGTCACCGCGCATCCGTTGGTGATTGAGCGGGCAAAAGGCAGTGAAGTGTGGGATGTCGAGGGCAATCGCTATCTCGATTTTGTCGGCGGGATTGGGGTGCTTAATGTGGGCCATAACCATCCGGCGGTAGTGAATGCGGTGACAAAACAGCTTGGGCTGGTGTCACACGCCTGTTTCCAGGTCGTTGCCTACCCGGGCTATATCGAACTGGCGCAGCGCCTGAATGCGCTGGTCGGCAAAGGTGAAGATTTCAAAAGCGTGTTCTTCACCAGCGGGGCGGAAGCGGTAGAAAATGCGGTGAAAATTGCCCGTGCGCACACCAACCGCAGCGGCATTATCGCGTTTGAGGGTGCCTTCCATGGGCGTACGTTGCTAGGCTGTACCCTGACGGGGATGAGCCAGCCGTATAAACAGAACTTCGGCCCGTTCGCCTCAGAGGTGTATCGCCTGCCTTATCCTAATGCCTTCCATGGCGTCAGCGATGATGACTGCCTGCAAGCGCTGGAACAGTTGTTCGCCGTGCAGATCCTGCCGGAGCGTGTGGCAGCAATCATCATCGAGCCTGTTCAGGGCGACGGTGGCTTCCTGCCAGCGGGTGCGAACTTTATGCAAGCGCTGCGTCGCATTACCGAAAAACACGGAATCGTGCTGATTCTCGATGAAGTGCAGACCGGATTTGGTCGCACCGGTACGCTGTTTGCCTTCGAGCAACTGGGCATTACACCGGATCTGGTGACCGTGGCGAAGAGTCTGGGGGGCGGTCTGCCGATTTCCGGCGTAGTCGGCAAAGCAGCCATCATGGATGCGCCATTGCCGGGCGGTCTTGGCGGCACCTATGGCGGTAACGCGCTGGGCTGTGCGGCGGCGCTGGCGGTGCTGGACCTGCTGGAAAACGACAATCTGCTGGCGCGCAGCAATCAGCTGGGTGAACAGCTGAATGCACGTCTGCAACAGCTGGCGGAGAAATATGCTTGCATTGGTGAAGTACGTGGCGTGGGCTTTATGCAGGCGGTGGAGATCATCGACTTCGAAACCAAACGTCCTGACGCTGCGATGACGCAGAAAATCCTCGACTGCGCCTGTCAGGAAGGCCTGCTGTTGATCAAGTGTGGCCTGCATCGCAACGTGGTGCGCTTCCTCGCGCCACTGGTGACCACAGATTCTCAGCTGGAAGAAGCGTTACATATCTTTGATATTGCGCTGGCCCGCGCCAGTGGTCGCCTGGGATAAATCCGGCTTCCTCATTGATATCTCTGGAATTATTGACTCGACCAATGAATGACGTGGCGTGCGGAAGTCGCTAGCGCCGTCACGTCAAAGCGTGATATACCATCGTATCAGCCTGCGCGATTGGTCAACAATGAGGGGTGCTATGAACGGCTTAATGAAACTCGACCGCATCGACATCAACATCCTGGTGCAACTACAAAAAGATGGCCGTATCAGCAACGTCAATCTCGCCGACGCCGTAGGACTTTCGCCCAGCCCTTGTTTGCAACGGGTGAAGCGCCTGGAGCAGGCTGGATTTATTACCGGCTATGAAGCCCACATCAATCTGACCAAAATTACCGATTCCGTTACGGTGTTCACCGAGGTCACGCTCTCGGGCCATCGACGCGAAGATTTTATGAAATTCGAAAATTCGGTTCGCGACGTGGATGAGCTGATGGAGTGCCATCTGATTACCGGCGGCTACGACTATTTGCTGCGCTTTATTACCCGCAGCATCGAGCACTACCAGGAAGTGATTGAGAAGATGCTGGACGCACAAATCGGCATCGATAAGTACTTCAGCTATATCGTGATTAAATCCCCGATTATGAAAAGCACCGTTCCATTGCGATCGCTGATTGCTAAGCATAATTCTGTGGATTTTAGTGTGTAATTGACCCCATCCTGACCTTCTCCCAGACAGGGAGAAGGTATTGTTTCCACTCCGCTATTCGCCCCTGAACCTCCGAACGCATCTGCCACAGCATAAAATTTCTTCTCTGCCGTAAATTCCCTTTATCTTTACTGTTCCGGTCGTGGCTTCACGCGCGTCCTGTGCCTGCATATCCGTACACTCAATTTATCGCTTTACAAGGAGTTGCCATGACCGCTTTAACCCTTGCCGATCATCAATGGCAGCGCGACGAGTTCACCATCTCTACCGATCGCCAGCGCCTTGATATGGATTACATCCACCAGCAATTGACTGAGAAGTCTTACTGGGCCAACGCGCAGCCACGCGCCAAAACCGAGCGCGCATTTGCCGGCTCGTTGCCGTTTGGTGTTTACCATCAGCAACAGCAGATTGGCTTTGCGCGACTGGTGACGGATTACACCCGATTTGGCTGGCTGTGCGATGTGATGATCGATGAAAACTGGCGAGGCCACGGCCTGGGCAGCTGGCTGGCGACCTGTGTGCGTGCGCACCCGGAGCTGGCCACGGTGCACCGCTGGATGCTCTCTACTAATGATGCCCATCAGCTGTATCAGCGCCTTGGCTGGCGTGTGGTGCAGGATCCGCAAAAACTGATGGAATTTCCTCTCTCCTGATAACGGAGCTTGCTCACCATGGGTTACCGCGTTGGCGTTGATATTGGCGGATCCTTTACGGATTTTGCCGTGCTGAATGAACAGACTCATCAGATTCATACCTTAAAAGTCCTGTCGCGACCGGATCAGCCCGGCAGCGAAATCCTCACCGGGCTGTCGCAGTTGCAGCAGCGTGACGGGATTGAACCCCAGCATATTGACTATTTTACCCACGGCACCACCGTGGGCATCAACGCGGTCATCCAGCGACGTGGCGTGCGGCTGGCGCTGTTTGCCACCGAAGGATTTTGTGATGTGCTGGAGCTGGCGCGTCTCAAAATTCCTCATATTCACGATCTCTTTTCGCGACGTCCGGCACCGTTGATTACCCGCGATCGGGTGTTTGCCATCAAAGAGCGAACGGACCGCCACGGCACCGTGTTGCAGCCAGTGGATCGGCAAAGTGTGCTGGATGCCATTGATCAGGCGCGTGCGGCGGGTTGTCAGGGCATTGTGGTGTCGCTGTTACACAGTTATCGCAATCGCCACAACGAAGCAGCAGTCAAAGCCATTATCGACGAGGTGGCGCCTGAACTGCTCACCTCTTGCTCCGCCGACATCTGGCCGATCATTCGCGAATATGAACGGACTATCACCGCCACCATTAATGCCTATGTGCAGCCGATGGTGATTCACTACCTGGAATCGTTTGAACAGGCGTTGCACACCATGGGCGTTAAGCCGCCGCCGCGTATCACCAAATCCAATGGTGGGGTGATGGGCGTGGAGCAGGCGAAAAGTGAATGTGTGCAGATGGTGTTGTCCGGCACGGCTTCAGGCGTGATCGGTGCCAGCTTCCTTGCCAGCGCTTGTGGTTTCGACAAGATCCTGAGTCTTGATATTGGCGGCACCAGCGCGGACGTGGCGGTGATCGTCGATGGGCAAGTGGCGCAGGGCAACGGTGAAATCATCGGTGATTTCCCGATTTATATTCCGTCAGTGGCAGTCACCTCGGTGGGGCAGGGTGGCGGCTCGCTGGCGTGGATCGATAACCAGGGCGTGCTGCAGATGGGCCCGGATAGCGCCGGATCGCTGCCCGGGCCGGTGTGTTTCCAGCGTGGAGGGACGCAACCGACGGCGACCGATGCTTTTGCCGCCTGTGGCATGATCGGTCATGGCGATCTCGGTTACAACGCGGTGAAAGTCGATGTTGCTGCTGCACGTGCTGCCTGGCAACCGCTGGCAGATCAACTGGGTATCACGGTGGAAGAGACGGCGGAAACCGCCATCGAGCTGGCGATCTCCAGTATGTACGGTGATACCAGCGGATTGCTGTCGCGTTTTGGGTTGGATCCGCGTGAATTTTGGTTCCTCGCCTTTGGCGGCGCAGGCCCGATGATGGGGTGTTTCCTCGCCCGCGAACTCAATATGAAAGGGGTGATCGTGCCGCCTACACCGGGCGTGCTGTCAGCGCTAGGAGGGTTGGTGGCGGATATCCGCAATGATTTTATCCGCACGCTTTATAGCGATCTGGACGCGACGCTGGCGGATGCACTGGCAACGGAAGCGGAAGGCCTGAGCCAACGCGCACGCGGCTGGCTGTGCGAGCAACATGGCACTGATATGCCATTCACCTTGCACTACAGCGCTGATATGCGCTATCGCGGTCAGTCGTTTGAGATCGAAGTCGCGCTACAGCCAGAGTGGCTGGCGCAGGCCAACGTGGCGGCCTTGCACGAGGCCTTTGACCGCCAGCATCAGCTGCTATTTGGTCACAGTGATGCCAATGCACCCGTGCAGATTATCAACCTGCGTTTAGTGATCGCCTCGCCCACACCGAAGCCGACGCTCAACAACTTACCCGACGCGACCGAGCCCGTTGCCGTTGCGAAACGTGTCAGTGCCTGGATTGATGGCGCATCGCATCAGGTGGATGTGGTGGTGCGTGCCAGTCTGCGGGCCGGGCATCATCTCAACGGACCGGTGATCATCGCACAAGATGACTGTACCACCTGTGTTCCACCGCAGATGCAGGTGGATGTCGATACCTTTGGCAACTTGCTGATTACGCCTGTGGAGGCAAACTAATATGGCCATTAACGGACGTAACCTGCAAATTCTCGCGAACTATTGTGCCGCTGCGGCAGATGCGATGGCATTTACGCTGATGCGCACCGCGCACTCCACTTTCGTTAAAGAGACCGAAGATTTTTCCTGTCAGATTGTCAGCCGTGACGGCATGGCGTTCGCTTCGCCACGCAGCTTTGGCGCGCCCTGGTACAGCGGCATCGATTACGGCCCGGTGCTGGCGTTAATCGATCATTACGAAGAGGGCGATATCTGCATCACCAATGATTCGTATGCGGGCAATGTGGCCACCCACTCGCCGGATATCCACATCTGGAAGCCGGTGTTCCATAACGGTGAAATTGTCTGTTTTGTGGTGGGTCATATTCACAACACCGACGTGGGCGGTGCGGTGCCGGCTTCGCTGTCGCGCTCGCTGACCGATATCGTGCAGGAGGGCATTCGCATTCCGCCACTTAAGATTGTGCGCAACGGTGAGTTGAATGAAGAAGTCGCCAGCATTATGCGCCTCAACGTGCGTGTACCAGAGCAAAACTGGGGGGATTTCAAAGCGCAGATTGCCTCGGTAAACGTGGGCGAGCGTAAGATCCATGACATCATCGCGCGTTTCGGTATTGAGGATTTCCTGCAGGGTATTGAAGGCATTCTGGACTACGCCGAAGCGCAGGCGCGCAGCATTATCGCCACCATTCCGGATGGTGAATACTTCTATGCTGACTTTGCCGACGAAGATGGTGAAGGCGGCTATCCGTGCCGCGTGGCGATCACGCTGCGCATTAGCGGCGACACGCTGGAACTGGATTACACCGGCAGCGATCCGCAGCTGGCCTCCTCGCTGAATATGCCCACCGGCGGCCGTGAACGGCATCCGCTGGCGCTGGTGGGTGTGACTTATGTGCTCTCAACGCTGGATCGCCATCTGCTGCTTAATGCGGGCACCTTACGCCCGACGCGCGCGATTCTGCCGCCAGGCACCGTAATGAACTGTGAAGCGCCCGCCGCGGTAGGCATGCGTTCGCTGACCTGCGCGTTGTCGCAGATCGCCACCATTGGCGTGTTCTCCCAGGCATTGCCCGATCGCTTACCGGCTAACTCACCCGGCGGCAACTCAATCATGAATATCCGTACCAGCGATAGTCAGAACCGCAGCGTCGTGGCCTCGCTAGGGCCTGTCGGCGGTGGCGCGGGCGGGACGCCACGTCATGATGGCCCGGATGGTTCTGGCGGGTTATCGGCGTTTCTGAAAAACACGCCCATTGAGATCAACGAGGCAGAAGTGCCGATCCATTTCCATCGCTATGGGCTGGCGGCGGACAGTGCCGGTGCCGGGCGCTATCGCGGCGGTCTGGCCACGGAGATGGCGTTTGAAATTACCGCGCCCAACACCACGGTAACGGCGCGCAATCGCAACCGGTCAGTGTTCGCTTCGGCTGGCGTGCTGGGCGGTGAGTCAGGGGCATTGTCGCACTTCCGCACGCTGCGCAACGGCAAGGTCATTGAACACGGCAACACCGATGTCATTCGTTGCCAGCCAGGCGATATCGTTGAGGTACGCGGTCCGGGCGCGGGAGGGTATGGCCTGCCGGTGGAGCGCGAGCCGGCGGCGGTGCTGCAGGATGTGCGCTGCGGATTTGTTTCAGTGCAAGTGGCACGTAATAGCTATGGCGTGGCGATCATCAATGATGAGGTGGATGAGGTCACCACTGCGCGTTTACGCGCTGAGATGCAGCGCGAAGCCCGGCAGCATTTTGATCACGGCCCGGCACGCACGGCATTTGAACAGCAGTGGACACCGGCGCGCTATGCGTTGCTCACCGCGTTTCTGGCAGAAGCGCCGGTCAGCTGGCGCCACTTCCTGAAGCAACAGGTGTTTGACGCCGTGGCGGCGGAGGCACAACCCGTTGCACTTAAGCCAGCCATAGCAGATACACAACCGGCAGCACTTGACGCGCAGATGCAGGCTATCTTTCAAAATCTGCAACAGCGCTATCCGGCGATGATGAACCGGTCGCACTAAGCGCTAATATTCAGCTTCAGGCTTTGCCATAGTCTTTTGTTGCCCGATGACGGTTCATCGGGCGCACTTAAGAGGATGTCACTATGGCTTCAGCAAACACCCCCGTTTGGTTTATTTCTGGCTGTTCAACCGGCTTTGGCCGGGAGCTGGCGCAGCAGACCATTGCGCGCGGCTTTCACACCGTGGTGACCGCGCGTGACCCGGCGAAAGTGCAGGATTTGGTGGCGGGGCATGACAATGCACTTGCGGTGGCACTGGATGTGACCGATCAGAGCAGTATCGATCGCGCGGTTCACGCGGCGCTGGAGAAATTCGGTGCCATTGATGTGCTGGTCAACAATGCGGGTTACGGCTATCAGAGTTCAGTCGAAGAGGGTGATGATCGCGAGATCCGTGATCAATTCGATGCCAACGTCTTTGGCCTGTTTGCCTTAACGCGTGCGGTATTACCGGCGATGCGCAAACAGCGTCGTGGACACGTCATCAATATCACCTCAGTGGCCGGATTCATTGGTTTTGCCAGCTCAGGCTACTACTCGGCCAGCAAACACGCCGTGGAGGGCTGGTCTGATTCACTGGCGGTTGAAGCGGCACCTTTGGGCATTCATGTTACCTGTGTTGAACCGGGGCCATTCCGCACCGACTGGGCGGGGCGTTCGCTGCATCAGACGCCGAGCACCTTACCGGAGTATGCCGACACGGCGGCAGCGCGCATGAAAGCCACGTCTGAATACAGCGGCACCCAGGCCGGCGATCCGGCACGCGCGGCCACGGCGATGATTGCCATCACCGAACATGACAATCCTCCGCGCCATTTGGTGATGGGCGCATGGGGTTATGAGGCGGTGACCAATAAGTTGAAAGAGCGCCTGGCGCAGATCGAAGACTGGAAACAGACGTCGATTGATACAGATTTTCCGTCATAACCCTGGTGCAGGGTAGATCGCGCCGCCACCGCTAACCGGATTAAACGCGAGCGGCGCGGTTTTGACGTCAATGCCCGTAGGGCGGAACACTCTCCTCCCGCTGGGCATTTATATCATCTTTTCAATCTCTTCAAACGGTACGGCCTGGCTGAACAGATATCCCTGCAGCTGATTACATCCCGCATCGGCCAGTGCCATTTTCTGGCCTTCGGTTTCGACCCCTTCAGCGGTCACCGTTAAGCCCATAGCGTGACCCAGACGCACCACGGATTCAACGATTGCCGCAGAATTTTGCGCCACGCCCAGTGATTGGGTGAAGGAGCGATCAATCTTAATTTTGTCGACCGGGAACGTGCTGAGATAGTTGAGGCTGGAATAACCGGTGCCAAAATCATCCAGCGCAATCCGGAAACCGGCCTCACGCAGCGCGATGATGTTATTACGCGCTTCGTGCTCATCCTCAATCAATACGCCTTCGGTGATCTCCAGTTCCAGATGATGCGGATTGGCGCCTTCTTCACGCACAATTTCAACGATGCGCTCCACAAAGCCACTGGCGCGGAACTGCACGGGAGAAACGTTGACCGCCACAATCACCTGCGGCAATTTCAGTGAGGTTTTACAGGCTTCACGTAATACCCATTCGCCCAGCGGAATGATCATCCCGGTCTCTTCGGCGATGGCGATAAAGTCACCCGGCGAGACATCACCACGTACCGGATGCTGCCAGCGCAGCAGGGCTTCTAATCCCACCACACGCTGTCCGCTGATCTCCATCAGGGGTTGATACCACACGCGCAGGCCATCGAAATTCACCAGCGCCTGACGTAAATCCGTCGCCATCTGCTGGCGGGTGCGCAGCGATTCATCCATCACTTTTTCGAACTGGCGATACTGGCCGCGACCACTGTTTTTCGCCTCATAGAGCGCGATGTCCGCTTTACGCATCAGCTCCATGCGGTCAATGCCATCTTTAGGGGCCAGCGCCAGCCCGATGCTAACCCCAACCCAGACTTCGCTGCCTTGCAGCTCATAGGCTTCACTCAGCTCACTGATAATGCGTTTTGCCAATGCCTGCACCTGACCGATGTTATCGACGTCCGGCATCATCACAATAAATTCATCCCCACCGATGCGTCCTACGGTATCGCTGGCACGCAAGATGTGCGTGAGGCGGCGCGCCACCTCAATGATCAACTCATCGCCCGCATGAAGACCATAGGTATCATTGATGTTTTTAAAGCGATCGAGATCAAGCAACAGCAGCGCCACACGCTGATCGTGCCGGGCGGATGCCGCCAGCGCCTGGGTCAGCCGATCTTCCACCAGCGCCCGATTCGGCAACCCGGTCAGCACATCGTGAAAAGCCAGATGCTGCGCTTGCGCTTCACTGGCACCGAGCTTAAGCAAAGATTGCGACAGATTGAGAGAGGAGGTTTAGATGCGCCTGACCATAAACAGACAGAGCAGTGTAATCAGCAGCACGGATAACAGTGTTGAAGGGCCGAGCATGCGCAACATCTGCGCACCGGGTTTATCCGGTAGCCAGCTCAGGTAACCCACGGCATCGCCTTGCTGTGAATTCAATTGGTAGAGTGCATCTGTTCCGGGCTGCGGCGCGCCATCGCTAAAATGCATCTGCTGCAGCTGGCTGCGATCCGCCAGATTACGTAAATAGCCATCATCGAGAAATTTGATACTCACTAATCGATAGCGGCCTGCTTCACGGGTGCTGCTGATATCGCCAACGGCCAGGGCCGCGGCACGTTGCCCAATGCGCACGAAATCGGCGCGATCGTTGGGACCCGCCACCTCATCGCTGCTCACAACGAGCGGACTGGCCAGCATGTCTTTAAGGTATTGCCCTACGCTGTCACTGGATACGCGTTTACCCTCACGTCAGACCGCCAGTGGCTGATTGTTACGATCCATCAGCAGAATCATCTGGTGGTCAAACATGTCATAAAGCCAGCCGCCGATATTTTGATCTAACCAGTTCTGATCCGGCACGCCCAACGCCAATTGGTCAGCGAGAGGCGACCAGCGAGTCAAACTGCGCAACTGACGCAAATGTTCATTCAAACTTTGGCTAAAGGAGGCCTCAATCATGCGTTGCTGTTGATCGCGAGCCTGTTCATTGCTCAGCGAGTTGCCCCAGAACAAGCCAACACCTGCTCCGGCAAAGGCTAAAACTAAAATCGCCACCAAAGGCAAAATCACTTCCCGAACGAAATTGCGTCTGAATCCATCTGACAGTTTGATTGTATTAATCATTTTAAGGTTCGCGTGACAAGGAGGGCTCATCAATAACGTTAGCAGACTTTACGCAAGCTTCACCCAGTAAGGAAAGCGATAAAGCGGTGAAAATAAGCGATAATTTTTTGAACACTGTCACAAAGGCAACAGTTAAAAATTTTTTATCACAACCGCAGCCGTTTCGCTTCGATCCTGCTGCCCTATAGCAAATTCATCCTCACGTCATTGAGTCGTCACGGCGCTGTCATCTGGCTCGCGCACTGTAGTCGCCATCTCGCAGCACTTGTCGCTGCGTTCCTCAACCCTAGCGAATGAGGTATTGAACGTGATGGAGATATCCAGACATCCGACCACTGTTTACCAGGCGGTCGCCGCCCAACTGGAGCAGGCACTGCAAGAGCGTTATCGCTGCGGTGACTATCTGCCTTCCGAACAGCAGTTAGCCGAGCACTATGAAGTCAACCGCCATACGTTGCGCCGCGCGGTGGATGAACTGGTGAACAAAGGGCTGCTGCAACGCCGTCACGGCGTCGGCATCCTGGTGTTGATGCGTCCCTATGATTACCCCTTGCATGCGCAGGCGCGCTTTAGCCAAAACCTGCTGGAGCAGGGCAGCCATCCGACCAGCGAACGTTTGCTGGCAGTGCTGCGACCGGCCAGCAGCGACGTGGCCAGTGCACTGGCCATTAATGAAGGCGACAACGTGATTCATCTGCGCACGCTGCGCCGCGTCAATGGCGTACCGGTGTGTGTCATCAATCACTTCCTGCCGGAACTGAGCTGGTGGCCGGCGATACAGCAGTTCCAGAACGGCTCGCTGCATGACTTTATGCAGCAGCACCTTGGCCTCGATTTAACGCGTTCGCAAACCCGAATCAGCACCCGCCGCGCCCAGGCTAAAGAGTGTAAACAGCTGGAGATTGCCCTGCAGTCACCGCTGCTGTGCGTGCGCACCCTGAATAAACACCGTGACGGTCAGGTAGCGGAATACTCCGTCAGCCTGACGCGTGGCGACATGATTGAACTGACTCTGGAGCATGAATGAAACAGCAAACCGCTCGCCAGCATTGGCTATCGGTACTCGCGCACAGCGAAGCCAGCCAGCTAAATGCCCACTGGCAGTCGCTGCACCTCAATGCACAATTTGAAGCGATTCGTCCCGCCGAAACCGGTTTAACCCGTTTGCAGGCGCGCATGGGCGGTAGCGGCAAACGCTTCGTAATGGGCGATGCCACCGTCACGCGTGCCGTAGTGAAACTGCACGATGGCACCCTTGGCTTCAGCTATGTGCTGGGCCGCGATAAAGCCCATGCCGAACGCTGCGCCGTGATTGATGCGCTGCTGCAACAGCCGGAAACCCATGCGCTGTTGCAGGAAAAATTGATTGCCCCGCTGGCGGCCTTGCGTGAAGAGCAGCGTCAGCTGCGTGCACGTGAAATCGCCAGCTCTAAAGTGGACTTCTTTACGCTGGTACGCGGAGATAACTAATGACATTACTCGCCAGTTTTAACCATCCGGTTGCCGATTCACAGCGTGCTTTTCGTCGCATTCTGAAAGCCATGAGCGAGCCAGGCGTGATGGTCTCACTGCCGCTGGAACAGGGCTGGGGCGATTTGTCTCCTGCCGCGACGGCGGTACTGCTGACGCTGGTGGATCAGGAGAGTGCGCTGTGGCTGGATAGCCGTGTAGACAGCGAAATCGTGCGTAACAACCTGCGTTTCCACACCGGTGTGCCGATTGTGGAAGAGCGCCATGCACCGTTTGCCTTAACCCATGCAGCGTCAAATCCGGATCCTGCGCAGTTCGCGCCGGGCGACAATATGTCACCGGAAAAAAGTACCACGCTGATCATTGAAGTGCCCTCCCTGAATGGGGGTTTAACCCTGCGCCTGTCCGGCCCTGGCCTGCGTGAATCACGCGCCATCGCGCCACAGTTGCCGGAAGCGATTCTGACTTATCTGCGTGAGCGTCCGCATCCGTTCCCATTGGGCGTGGATCTGATTTTCACCTGCGGTGAAGCGATGATGGCCTTGCCACGCACCACTGACGTGGAGGTGTGCTGATGTACGTTGCGGTGAAAGGGGGCGAGAAGGCGATAGCCAGCGCCCATGAGCTTCAGGCCGATCTGCGCCGTGGCGACCGCGACGTGGCGGAACTGGGTTGCGATCAGGTCGCGCAACAGTTGGGATTAGCGGTGGATCGCGTGATGACCGAAGGCGGCATTTACGATCCCCAGCTCGCGGCCTTAGCGATTAAACAAGCCAGCGGCGATTTGGTGGAAGCCATCTTCCTGCTGCGCGCCTATCGCACCACCTTGCCACGTCTGGCCGACAGCATGGCGCTGGAAACCGATGAGATGCGCATCGAACGTCGTATTTCGGCGGTCTACAAGGATTTGCCGGGCGGCCAGGTGCTCGGCCCCACTTACGATTACAGCCATCGTCTGCTCGATTTCACGTTGCTGGCCAACGGTGAAACCTCGGCGGCACTGCGTGACGATCAGGCACTGCCTGAACGCTGTCCGCACGTGTTCAGCATGATGACCAAAGAGGGTCTGGCGGCGCGTGAAGAGGATGATGGCAGCGAGCCGTGCGATATCACCCGCGAGCCGCCCGGTTATCCGGCGACGCGCGCGGCACGCCTGCAACAGCTGGTACGCGGCGATGAAGGTTTTCTGCTGGCGCTTGGATATTCCACCCAGCGTGGCTACGGGCGTAACCATCCGTTTGCCGGTGAGATTCGCACCGGCTATCTCAGCGTATCAATCTGCCCGGAAGAGCTGGGCTTCGAGATTGATATCGGCGAAATCCTGCTGACCGAGTGTGAAATGGTTAACGGCTTCACCACGCAAACTGAAGGTGCGCCGCACTTCACCCGTGGTTACGGCCTGGTGTTTGGGCGCTCAGAGCGTAAAGCGATGGCGATGGCGCTGGTGGATCGTGCCCTGCAGGCCCCCGATTACGATGAACGTATTGCCGGACCGGCGCAGGACGAAGAGTTTGTGCTGTCGCATGCCGACAACGTGGAAGCGGCGGGCTTTGTTTCGCATCTGAAACTGCCGCATTACGTCGATTTCCAGGCGGAGCTGGAGTTGCTGAAACGGCTGCGTGAACAGGTTCAGGAGCAAAACGATGAGTGAGTTAACCGGCTATAACAACGGCTATCTGGATGAGCAGACCAAGCGCACCATTCGTCGCGCGATCCTCAAAGCGGTAGCGATTCCGGGTTATCAGGTGCCGTTTGCCGGACGAGAAATGCCGATGCCTTACGGCTGGGGCACTGGCGGGATCCAGATCACCGCCAGCATCATTGGTGACAGCGACGTGCTGAAGGTGATTGACCAGGGCGCGGATGACACCACCAACGCCGTATCCATCCGTCGTTTCTTCCAGCGCGTCAGCGGCGCAGCGACCACTGAAGCCACCAAAGATGCCACGCTGATCCAGACGCGTCACCGCATTCCGGAGACGCCACTGCAGGAAGATCAGGTGCTGATTTTCCAGGTGCCGATTCCTGAGCCGCTGCGCTTTATCGAACCACGCGAAACGGAAACTCGCACCATGCACGCACTGGAAGAGTACGGCATCATGCAGGTCAAACTGTATGAAGATATCGCCCGCTACGGCCATATCGCCACCACCTACGCCTATCCGGTCAAGGTCAACGATCGCTACGTGATGGATCCATCGCCGATTCCGAAATTCGACAACCCGAAGATGCACATGATGCCCGCACTGCAGCTGTTTGGTGCTGGCCGTGAAAAACGCATCTACGCGCTGCCGCCGTACACCAAAGTGGAAAGCCTCGACTTCGACGACCACCCATTCACCGTACAAAGCTGGGATGAACCCTGTGCCCTGTGCGGTTCACGCCACAGCTACCTTGATGAGGTGGTCATGGATGATGCCGGTACGCGCATGTTTGTCTGCTCCGATACCGATTTTTGCCACCAGCAGCAGGAACAACAACATGCACAGTGAACAGCCGCTGCTTGCGGTCAACAATCTGACGCACCTCTATGCGCCAGGCAAAGGTTTTGAAGACGTTAGCTTTGAACTCTATCCAGGGGAAGTCTTGGGCATTGTGGGCGAGTCTGGTTCCGGCAAAACCACGCTGCTGCGCAGCCTGTCGGCGCGTTTAGCGCCACAGCAGGGCAACATTCTCTATCGCGCTCAGGATCTCTATCAGCTAAGTGAAAGCGATCGCCGCCGCTTACTGCGCACCGAGTGGGGCGTGGTGCATCAGCATCCATTGGATGGATTGCGTCCGCAGGTCACGGCAGGCGGCAATATCGGTGAGCGCTTGATGGCCGTCGGCCAGCGCCATTACGGCGATATCCGTAAAGAGGCGATGCGCTGGTTGCAGGACGTCGAAATCCCCGCTAACCGCATCGACGATTTGCCGACCACCTTCTCCGGCGGTATGCAGCAGCGTTTGCAGATTGCCCGCAACCTGGTGACCCAGCCCACGCTGGTGTTTATGGATGAGCCGACCGGCGGACTGGATGTATCCGTGCAGGCGCGACTGCTGGATCTGCTGCGTACCCTGGTACGTGAACTCAATCTGGCGGTGGTGATTGTCACGCACGATCTCGGCGTGGCGCGCTTGCTGGCGCACCGTCTGTTGGTGATGAAGCAGGGCAGAGTGGTGGAGAGCGGTCTGACCGATCGGGTGCTGGACGATCCGCACCATCCCTACACCCAACTGCTGGTTTCATCGGTGCTGGCTTAACTTCATCAGGACATCAACATGCAACCTTTATTGCGCGTAGAGAAACTCAGCAAAACCTTTGTGCTGCACAACCAGAGCAGCGCCGAGCTGCCGGTGCTGCAGGATGCCAATCTTGAAGTGTGCGCCGGTGAGTGCGTGGTGCTGCACGGTCGCTCCGGCAGCGGAAAATCCACCTTACTGCGCGCGCTGTACGGCAACTATCAGGCCAACAGCGGTCATATCTGGCTGCAACATCAGGGTGAGTGGATCGATATGGCACAGGCTCCCGCGCGCCAGATACTGGCGATTCGCCGCGAAACCGTTGGCTGGGTCAGCCAGTTCCTGCGGGTGATCCCTCGCGTCCCGACGCTGGAGATCGTAATGCAACCGCTGTTAGAGCGCGGCGTGGAGCGTGCTTTCTGCGAGAAACGTGCCAAAGAGCTGCTGACACGGCTGAATGTGCCGGAGCGTTTATGGTCACTCGCGCCATCCACTTTCTCCGGTGGTGAACAGCAGCGCGTCAACATCGCGCGTGGTTTTATCGCCGACTATCCAGTGCTGCTGCTGGATGAACCTACCGCTTCCCTCGACAGTGCCAACAGCGCCGCGGTGGTGGAATTGATTGAACAGGCGCGCACCCGTGGTGCCGCCATTGTGGGTATTTTCCATGACGAAGCGGTGCGCGCACGCGTGGCCGATCGCCTGCACGTCATGCAGCCGGTTAAAACAGGAGCAGAAGCATGATCGTCAATAACGTCCGTTTGGTGCTGGAACATGAAGTTGTCACCGGTTCGCTGGAAATCCGTGAGGGTCGCATTGCCAGTTTCAGTGACAGTACCAGCCAATTAGCGGGCGCACTGGATGGCGAAAACGCCTTCCTGCTGCCAGGTCTGGTCGAGTTGCACACCGATAACCTCGATAAGTTCTTCACGCCGCGTCCGAAAGTGGACTGGCCGGCGCACTCAGCAATGAGTAGCCACGATGCGCTGATGGTCGCCAGCGGTATTACCACGGTGCTGGATGCCATTGGTGTCGGCGATGTGCGCGACGGCGGTCATCGCATTGAGAACCTGAGCAAGATGATCAACGCGATTCAGGACAGTAACCGCAAAGGCATTAACCGTGTCGATCACCATCTGCACCTGCGCTGTGAGTTGCCCCATAACACCACACTGCCGTTGTTCGAAAAGCTGATGAGTACGCCGGAGCTGTCATTGGTGTCGCTGATGGACCATTCGCCAGGTCAGCGTCAGTACGCTTCACTGGAGATGTATCGCCTCTATTATCAGGGCAAATATTCGCTTAATGATGAGCAGATGGATCAGTTCGAGCGTGAGCAACTGGCGCTGGCCGCTGAGTTCTCCACCCCGAACCGCAACGCCATTTCCGGCCTGTGCCGTTCGCGCGGCATTCCGATTGCCAGCCACGATGACGCCACAGCGGCACACGTTGCCGAATCACACGATGTGGGCAGCACCATTGCTGAATTCCCCACCACGCTGGAGGCCGCACGCGCCTCGCGCGAATGCGGTATGCAGGTGTTGATGGGCGCGCCGAATATCGTACGCGGCGGCTCGCATTCCGGCAACGTGGCAGCCTGGGAGCTGGCCAGCCATGGCCTGCTGGATATTCTGTCATCCGACTATTACCCGGCTAGCCTGCTGGACGCGGTGTTCCGTTTAGTGGCGGATGAGCGCAACAGCCTGACGTTGCCACAAGCCGCCGCGCTGGTGACACGTAATCCGGCTCGCGCTATTGGTTTGCACGATCGCGGAGTGATTGGCGAAGGCATGCGTGCCGACCTGGTGCTGGCGCATACCGAACATGGGCATCCTCACATTCGCCACGTCTGGTCGCAGGGCAGGCTGGTGTTCTGATGGCGCGCCTGATCTGGCTAACCGGGCCTTCGGGCTCGGGTAAAGACAGTCTGTTGAATGCGCTACGCGAAGCGCCGCCGGATAACCTGGTCATCGCCCATCGCTACATTACGCGTCCGGCCGATGCCGGGGGCGAAAACCATGTGGCGCTGAGCGAGGCCGAGTTTCGGCGGCGTCAGACACTGGGATTGTTTGCCATTAGCTGGCAGGCACACGGCCTGTATTACGGTCTGGGAGAAGAGATCGATCACTGGCTGGCGCGGGGTTTAAATGTGCTGGTCAATGGTTCACGTCTGCATTTGCCGATTGTTGAGCAGCATTACGGGGCACAACTGTTGCCGCTGGTGCTGCAAGTCTCTCCGGCGGTGCTGGAAATGCGTTTACGGCAGCGCGGACGTGAAAGTGAAGCCGAAATCGGTAAACGGCTGGCGCGTGCGGCAGAACCGCTGCCTGCGCACTGCCATCCGCTCAATAACGATGGCGCACTTAGCGATACGCTCGACCGGCTGCGCCAGTTGCTGGAGCATCCGCCATGAAACTCACTTTTCTCGGTACTGGAGGCGTGCAATCTGCGCCGCTGTTTGGCTGTGATTGCCACGCTTGCGAACGTGCACGTCTTGAGCCACGACGCGCTCGTGCTGCCACCAGTGCGCTGATTGACACCGGCAGCGAACGTATTTTGCTGGATGCCGGACGTCACGATCTGCATCAGCGCTTTCGTCCCGGCGAGTTGAGCCGCATTTTACTGACCCATTTTCATATGGATCATGTAGCGGGACTCTTTAGCCTGCGTTGGGGATTGGGTGAACCGATTCCGGTGTGGGCGCCACCGGATGAGAAGGGCTGTGATGACCTGTTTAAGCATCCGGGCCTGCTGGATTTCCGCTCCGCGCTCACGCCTTTTGTGCCTCACAGTTTCGGGACGTTGCAGGTCACGCCGCTGCCGTTACAGCACTCAAAACTCACTTATGGCTACCTGTTCGACTGGCATGGTACGCGGCTTGCCTGGCTGTGTGATACCTGCGGACTACCCCCGGACACTGCAGATTTTCTTGATGGTCAACCGCTGGATCAGCTGGTGATTGACTGCAATGACCCGCCGCGAGAAAGCGTGCGCAATCATAATGATGTGACGCGCGCATTGCAGATTATTGAACAGCTGGCGCCGCGCCAGGCCTGGCTTATCCACCTGAGCCATGAGATGGACAGTTGGTTACTCAATAATCGCTTACCGGACAATGTGCTGGCGGCTACTGACGGTCAGACCATCACGGTCGGTTCCTCACACGCTGTCACTGTTTAATCATTTTACTGTCATCAAGACTTCATCGGATTTGCCCGTAATAACGGGCAATCAAGACCTCAGCGAGATGGAGTGCAACATGGCACAGGCATTACTGAAAACCGTTATCGACAATCCTTATGTTCCGCACGCCGGGCAAGGCAACAAGGTGCTGTCGGTACAGGGACTGTGCAAGGCGTACGGCGAAAACCGCGTACTGGATAATGTCAGCTTCGATCTGCATGCGGGCGAGCTGGTGGCCGTGATTGGTCGCTCAGGCGCAGGCAAATCGACACTGTTACACATGCTGAACGGCACCATCAGTGCTTCGCAGGGCGCGATTCTCAGCAATCGTCAGGGTGAAGCGGAGCGTGATGTGGTGACGCTCAACAGCCGCCAGATGCGCGAATGGCGCAGCGAATGCGGCATGATCTTCCAGGACTTCTGTCTGGTGCCGCGTCTTGATGTACTGACCAACGTCCTGCTGGGACGCCTGAGCCAGACCTCAACCCTGAAATCCTTCTTCAAAGTGTTCTCCGAAGCGGAACGTGCGCAGGCCATTGAGCTGCTGCAGTGGATGAATATGCTGCCGCAGGCGCTGCAGCGTGCGGAGAATCTGTCAGGTGGACAGATGCAACGCGTGGCGATTTGCCGTGCGCTGATGCAGAACCCGCGCATCCTGCTGGCGGACGAGCCGGTGGCCTCACTCGACCCGAAAAACACCAAACGCATCATGGATGTGCTGCGCCAGGTGAGTGAGCAGGGCATCAGCGTGATGGTGAACCTGCACTCGATTGAACTGGTGAAGCAGTACTGCACCCGTGTTATCGGCATTCAGCGCGGCAAAGTGCTGTTTGACGGACATCCTTCTCAGTTGACCGATGGCTTGCTGCATGAGCTGTACGGCGACGAAATTAACCAGCTCCACTAACTTCCACGGCAAGAGAAAAAACACGAATGAAACTGACCTCTTTAGCTTTATTGACTGTTGCAATGACTTTTGGCGTTAACGCAGCGGATGCACCAAAAGAATTGAACCTCGGGATTTTGGGTGGACAGAACGCCACTCAGCAGATCGGTGATAACCAGTGCGTGAAAGATTTCTTCGATAAAGAGCTGAATGTCGATACCAAAATGCGCAACTCGTCTGACTATTCAGGCGTGATTCAGGGCCTGCTGGGTAACAAAATTGATATGGTGCTGAGCATGTCTCCAGCATCTTACGCTTCCGTCTATCTGCAGAACCCGAAAGCGGTTGATGTCGTCGGCATCGTGGTAGATGACAAAGACGGTTCACAGGGTTACCACTCAGTCGTGATCGTGAAAGCGGACAGCCCGTACAAAAAACTGGAAGACCTGAAAGGTAAATCTTTCGGCATGGCCGATCCGGATTCAACTTCTGGCTTCCTGATGCCAAACCAGGCGTTCAAGAAAGAGTTCGGTGGCACAGTTGACGACAAGTACAATAACACCTTCTCCAGCGTCACCTTCTCTGGCGGCCATGAGCAGGACATCCTGGGTGTGCTGAATGGTCAGTTCGAAGGCGCAGTGACCTGGACCTCCATGATCGGTGATTACGACAAGGGTTATACCTCTGGTGCCTTTGGCCGCATGATGCGTATGGACCAACCTGACCTGATGAAGAAAATCCGTATCATCTGGCAGTCTCCGCTGATCCCGAACGGTCCAATCCTGGTGAGCAATAACTTGCCCGCTGACTTCAAACAGAAGCTGGTGGCGGCGATCAAGAAGCTGGATAAAGAAGACCACAGC
>NZ_DAMDQC010000050.1:0-27360 GCF_032082325.1 Pantoea sp. CTOTU50773
GCTCAATAATCGGCGCGTCATGTTCTGGTACGTTATCCAGTGAGGTGAGTGAACCTTTGGTGGTGCGCAACCCAGCCGTTGAGAACAGATCTTTGACGCCGAATGGCACACCGTGCAATGGACCCCGACTCTTGCCCGACTGACGTTCGCGATCGCAGCTTTTAGCCACTTCCATCGCCTGCTCATCGTAAACATCACCAAAGGCATTCAATGTGGGATTGTGGGATTTTATTTGCTGAAGGCAATTCCCCACCAGCTTTTCACTGCTGATATCACCGCGACGAATCTGCTGCGCCGCGCCAATAACATCAGGCATCGAGTTAAATAAATTCTGGTCCACCGCCATGGTTACACCCTGCATTTCTGGCATCACTATGTAGCGATAGTGGCAACAGTTGGCGAATGAAGCAAGACCGGGTCATGTGGTTAATGTGGGATATGTTGTATTTAATCTGGCATTGTTATAGGAAAAGATGATGATGAAAAAAACAGCGAAATGACAAAACCGTGGCAATTGGATGAAGGTTTTGCGCGACAGGCCGCTCAATCACTCAGTTGCAGTTAAATCGTTCAGGGAAATGTGTGGATGGAGATATTAATTCACTGCGCCGCTATCATCAGCACAGTGATAATAAAGTCATCTGATAAAAAGATTACAACCAGCCTGCTTTTTTCAGTCGTGACCACATCACACCACAGATCGCCAGCGTCACCACCAGTACCGCGGGATAACCAAAGTGGGTTTTCAGTTCGGGCATATCAGAGAAGTTCATGCCGTACATACTGAAGACAATGGTCGGGACGATCAGACCGCACCCCAGCCCGCCAACTTTTTATTCACTTCGCTCTGCTGAACCGACACCAGCGCCAGATTGACCTGCATCGCGCTGGTGAGCATTTCACGCATATCCTCGGCATCGATCATCACGTGATGAGCATGATCCTGAACGTCACGCAGGTAGGCACGCAGGTTCTTCGGAATAATGTCTTCGTGAAAACGCGCCAGCTGGGCGCAAATTTCAGTCACCGGCATCGCGGCATTGCGCAGCGCCAGCAGTTCGCGCCGCAGATGATAGACATCCTCCAGCGTTTTGCTGTCAAAGCGGGTGGTAAACATGCCCTCTTCCAGCGTACCGATACGTTCACTGAGTGATTCGGTGATTTTACTGTAGTGGTCAACGATAAAATCGAGGATGCAGTAAAACGCGTAACCCGGTCCCTGACACAACATAGTGTGGTTTTTTTCTGCCCTGGCGCGAATTGCCGCATAGCCCTCCGATGAACCGTGGCGGACGGTGATCAGGAAGTTTTTACCGAGGAAAAAGTGGGTTTCACCAAAGCTGATGCGCTGCTGATCGTCGAGATGTGCCGTTTTCACCACGATAAATACCGACTCACCATATTGCTCAATCTTCGGGCGCTGATGGGCCACCAGCGCATCCTCAATCGCTAGCTCATGCAGGCCAAACTCTTCCTGCAACGTCTGCATAAAAGCCGGTTCAGGCTGATTCAAACCCAGCCAGATAAACGCACTTTCGTCTTTGAGTACTTCGCTGATGTCGGCGACATCGACATGCTCTTCACGTTTGCCGTGGCGATAAGCCACACAGTTAATCACCATTTTGGCGCTGTCCATGTTGTTTTCACTTACTCAATCATAGTGTCAGTATCATTTCGACGCAGGGGAGATCGGCTTTGGCCAGAGCGGAAGGATACAAGGCTTCACGCACGGTGCTAAAGCCATGGCGCAGATAGAAACCGCTGGCATTGGGTGTTGCGGCCAGGGTCAACTGCCGAAAACCGCGCTGGCGGGCTTCCGCGATAATCGCGTTCATAATGGCGCTGGCATAGCCTTTGCCGTTGCACGCTGGCAGGGTAAATATCGCTTCCACACTGCCGCTTTTGAGATCGAGAAAGCCCGTAGCGGCAGCGCCCAACTCAGGATCGTCGATCACGTAGAAAGGATTGCCCTTAATCGCCTCAAAGTAACCTGACGGCAACGCGTCAGGCGTCCATGCGGCAATCACTTCAGGCGGATAAACTGACTGGCAGCCATCGCGAATCGCGAGATTGCGAATACGCCACAAGTTGGCGGCTTCATGTGGAAGCGCTAAGCGCGGTGTCATGGATTCTTCTCTGTGCGATGAATACGGAAGTCCCACAGTAGCAAAACCCTTGCCGCAAGTTTGTTCTTTTTGGCTTAAGGCACCCCAAAATAACGCAGCAATGCCGTCATCACGGCCGCGCCAACAATCACTAAAATCAATGGCGTACGGCGCCAGGCGAGAAACACGGCAAACAACACGCCCGCTATCCGCGCGACACCTGCGAAGTGGCTGCCTTCAAATAGTGCGGTGGTGACGGCAACCGCCAGTAACAGCACCGTAGCAGCATCCGAGAGCATATTGCGCACCGATTCCGACATCGGCATACGGCTTCCTAGTCGGTAACCCGCGAAGCGCATCACACAAGTGCCGACGGCGAGCAGCGCGATCCCGGCAATCACGAGGTTATTGTGCATTTTTGCGCTCCCGCCAGCTTAATAAGCCCAACAATGAAAACAATACTGGCATTCCCGCCGGAACAAACGGCGTGGCGAGTACTGACAATGCCGTACCGAGCGTGGCCGGAATCCGCGTGCGACGTTGACGCAAAGCGGGAAATATCAGCGCGATCAAGATGGCAGGGAAAACCGCATCGAGACCAATCGCCGAGACATCGGGAATGAAGCGCCCGATAAATGCGCCGCACACCACACTGAGTGGCCAGATAGCAAAAATCCCTAAACCACACACCCAGTATGCGGCGCGTCGCTGGGAAAGCGTCTTTTGCGAAATGCCAAACACCACGCTTTCGTCATTCATGATATGGCAACCCAGCAAACTGCGTCCGCCCTGGCCGACCTTTCACTGCAATACCAAAGGGCAAGTGCCGCGCGTTGACCAGCAAACCCGCCGCCGCTGCTGTTAATGGGCTGCCACCACCGGCCACAATGCCGATGAACAGAAACTCGGATGCGCCTGCCAGCACCATCGTCGAAAGCGCGATGGGCACCCACAGTGGAAAACCATCCGCCGCCGCCAGCGAACCGTAAGAGAGCCCGACAATACCGTCGGCCAGACAAACCAGGAAAATCGCTTTTAATACGCCGCGATCAAGCGGAACTGCACCCAGACGCATCACAATTTGATCTCATATCGAACAGGAAAGCCGTTATAATGAACGCGCCCGAATTGTTTTACAAGATGAACAAAACGTTCGATATAAAGAACAGGAGTAATTGTGACACCACCGATCGATCTTATCTCTGCTGGATTAGTGCGCGAACGCCAGCGTGCCGGGCTCTCGTTAACCGAAGTCGCCCGCCGCGCTGGCATTGCGAAATCCACGCTTTCACAACTGGAAGCGGGCAATGGCAATCCCAGCATTGAGACGTTATGGTCACTGTGCGTGGCGCTCAATATTCCGTTCGCCCGCCTGATGGAGCCGGAAGTGAAGCGTTTGCAGGTGATCCGTCGTGGTGAGGGCATGATGGTGTCGGCTGAACTCGCGGATTACCAGGCCGCGCTACTGGCCAGCTGTCCGCCGGGCGGACGTCGTGATTTATATCTGATCACCAGCCAGCCGGGCGCACCGCGCGCCTCTCATCCGCATCCGCCCGGTTCCGTAGAACACATCATTATTGCGCAGGGTCGCGCACTTGTTGGGCCTACCGATGCCCCGGTCGAACTTCATCCCGGTGACTACATCTGCTACCCCGCCGACGAACCGCACATCTTCGAAGCGCTGGAAGCGAATACCATGGCAGTGCAGCTGTCGGAGCAAAATTAATCATAATAATTTCCTATGTTCAAACCCGATGATTGGCGCGTGACACAGTGGCATCCTGTGTTTTTCGCTAGCCGATTATCAGGAACATATGGATATTATTCCCGCCCGACCCCATCACGCCGCTGCCATTCAGAAAATCTATGCGTGGCACGTCCTCCACGGCACCGCCACCTTTGAAACCGAACCGCCCAGCGAAAGCGAAATGCTCAACCGCGTCAAAGATGTGCAGCAGCGCGGAGGCTTCTGGCTGGTGGCGCAAGAGGATGAACAGGTATTGGGTTATTGTTATCTGGCACCTTATCGACCGCGCTATGCCTATCGCTTCACGCTGGAAGATTCGATTTATCTCGATCATGAACAGACCGGGCGTGGCGTCGGGCGGGCGTTATTGCAAAAAGCGATTGCGCTGGCAGAAGCAGCAGGCTTTCGCCAGATCATCGCCATCGTGGGAGATAGCGCCAATCAGGGTTCGCTGGGATTACACCGGGCGCTCGGCTTCGAGCACACCGGTGTGATGAAATCGGTGGGATTCAAACATGGCCGCTGGCTCGACACCGTCGTGATGCAGCGCTCACTGGGTGTCGGTGATAGCCAGCCGCCAGAACGTTAAGCCGCCTGCATCGCAATCACGCGATCTGTCCCCTTCTCCAGCAGTTCGCGATCGTGGCTCACCAGCAGCACGCCGCACTGCAGCTGACGCGCCATCTGCGTTATCAGCTGCAGAGTTTGCTGCTGTACCAGCGGATCGAGTCGCGATGTAGGCTCATCGGCGAACAGGAAAACCGGCTCAAGCAGCATGACGCGTAACAGAGAGAAGCGCTGTAACTCGCCGCCCGAGAGCGAATCGGGGCAGCGCGTGAGTAATGAAGGATCTAACGCTAATTGCTCCATTAGCGAGTCGCGTTTTGACCTTTCAATGCGATGACGACGCAGCACCTCCTCCAGGCTTTGTGACAGTGTGCGCGTGGGGGGAAACAATGCCGAGGGATCCTGATAGATCTTCTGATACTTCAGCGCGCTCGCCGCGACGTGACGTGTAATGCTGCCCTGCTGTGGCGCGAGTAATCCCAGCAATACGTCGCCAAAGCTGCTTTTTCCACTGCCGCTGGCGCCATGTAAGCCGACAATTTCCCCAGCATGCAGGGTGAAATTTTCTGGTACACCCAACGTATTTCCGCCGCGCTGCAGTTTTAATCCTTGCGCACTTACCACGGGTTTGCTGCGGATCACCGTGCTTTGCCGTTGCGGCCAGGCAACGGGATCGGCGGCCAGCAATTCACGCGTATAACCCTGCTGCGGGGTGTATAACACTTGCTGCGCTGCGCCTTGCTCGATCACTTTGCCCTTATGCATGACGATAACGTCTCCGCCCAACTGACGCGCCAGCGCAATATCGTGCGTGATGGTCATTAAAGTCCCACCTTCAGCCACTTCACGACCCAGCAAAGCAGCAACGTCATCGCGTCGGGACACATCCAAACCCTTAGTCGGTTCATCTGCTATCAAAATCTCCGCACCGCCCGCGCGCGCCGCCGCAAATGCCGCGCGCTGCGCCATGCCACCGGACAGTTGCCACGGGAATTTTTGTGCCGCTGCCTGTAAACCCAGTTGCGCAAGGTCATCCTGCGCAGCCGCCATGCTTCGCGGCGCGGAATACCCTCGGATATATTGATAGCCTTCCGCGACCTGCTGCTGAATCGCCATGGTGGGATCGAGCGCCAGCCAGGGTTCTTGTGGCAGCGAGGCCATAGTCCTTCCCCACAAGCTGCGTAACGCATCACGATCCTGCGGTAACTGATAGCGTTGACCGTTGATGATCAGGGTTCCGCTGGCCTGAAGTGTCTCCGGCAAAATTCCCATTACCGCCTGCGCCAACAGGCTTTTTCCGGAGCCAGTCTCACCCAATAAAGTGAGCGGTTGGCCAGGTTGCAAGTGGAAATCAACCGGCTCCACCAGCGTGGCTTCTGCTGTTGCGATGGTTATGCCGATGGCCTGTAATCCTTTCATGCACGCTCCTTATTCATCATCAGGTTAAGGCTAATCAGCAATAAAAACAGTGCGACCACAGGCTGTAGCAGCAACCAGGGGGCTTCCCAGGCAAAGGGCAGCAGTTCGGTCATCATCAAGCCCAATTCCGGTGTCGGTGGACGGACACCGACGCTGATAAATCCTAGTGCCGATACCGCCATGATGGCGCTGCTAAACGAGAACAGTGCAACGGTAAGCAGTACAGGTGCGAGTGCCGGCCAAAGGTGACGATGAAAGCGGTAGATCGCGTTAAAACCCAGCAGTTTCGACGCCTGCATACCCGGCGAATGCACAATCGGACGTAAGGTGGCGCGTGTCACACGGAAGAATTCCACCCACAGCACCATCGAAATGCCTAACCACAGCATCTCCGGTGAGTCCGGGGCAATCGCCGCCAGTAACAGCACCAGCAGCAGGCCGGGCAGCGCGAGGCACATATCCCCCAGCATGCTGACCACACGGTCGAGCACTCCACCATAAAGCGCGCTGAGTACGCCAGCCAGCACACCGACCAGCATCGCACTGATCACACACAGTGCAGCCAGACCCAGTGACAGGCGCAGCGCCGCACTCAGGCGCGGCAGCATGTCACGTCCCAGGTGATCAAAACCTAACAGATTGGCCTGGCTGGGCGGCTGCAATATGTTGAGCAGTTCTTGTTGCAGAGGATCACCATGATGAAACAGAGGCAGTAAAAAGGCGTAGCTCAGTAGCAGAGCTAGCAGCAGTAAACCGACATGACGTGAAGTTAATTTCATGGGCGCGTCCCTCGCGGATCAAGCAGATGGCAACCTGCATCTACCAGCATATTCAGCAGGACAAACAGCAGGCCGAGCGTCATGGCACTGGCCTGAATTACTGGCACATCGCGGGCGAAAATGGCATGAACCAACGCATGCCCAATGCCCGGCCAGGCAAACAACGTTTCCACTACCACCACGCCTTCCACCAGCCAGACAAACTGCATGCCGAACCAGGTGAGTACCGGTGTTCCCAGATTGCGTAAACCATGACAACGCAGCAAAGTGACGGTCGCCAGACCTTTTTGCTCCCCCCATTGGTAATAACCCGCGTTCACTACCTGCCAGGTGGCTTCGCGCACCACACGCACGCCCACCGCGCTTAGCGACAAGGCCAGCGTCAAAGCGGGTAACAGGAAATGACGCAGCTCACCGTGTCCCGCACTCGGCAGCCAGTCGAGTTGCAGCGCGAACAGCACGATCAGCAGCATACCCAGTGCAAAATGCGGCACAGACTTAAGCATCGATGTCAGCCAAAACAGCAGCCGATCCAGTTTGCCATTGGCATGGCAACCGGCCCAGATACCCAACGGCAGCGTGATAATGATTGCCAGTAGCAATGAAACACCGGCTAACGCCAGCGTCTGACTCAGTTGCCAACGCAGTTCATCCATCACCGGTTCGCCGGAAACCAGCGAGCGACCAAAGTTGAATTGCAGCAGATCGAACAGCCAGTGCAGTAAGGCGCTGCCTTGATCGGCTGCGCCACTTAACTCCTGCTGCACGCGCGCGACGGCATCCGCATCAACCCGATCATAGCCGTAACGACCGCTGGCAATGCGCCACGCCATATCGCCCGGCAGCGACCGGACCAAAAACCAGGTGAGTAATCCCACCGAGAGCACGACAAAAAATGCCTGCATCAGCCGCCAGCAAAGTTGGTTGATCATCACGGCTCCCAACGCAGTTGGCGCAGGCCGAAGTGACGCTCAAACGGATCGAGCGCGACGTTTTGCAACTTACTGTTGATCGCTGCAGATTGTTGATACCAGGCGATTGGAATCATCGGGAGATCCTGTTGCAGTGCCGAAGTGATGAGTGTTCGAGCTTTGGCACGCGCGGAGGCATCGGTGGATTGCGTCAGGGTATGCAGTGCGCCACTGAATCCTGTCGGATGCCAGTTCATCGCCCCCCAGTCGCCACCTTTCTCGGCATAATCCTGCAATAAGGTGCCGGTTGGATCGGGCGTGAGTGCAAAGTTGCGTGAGAACAGCGCCAGTTGCAGTCTCCCGCTGTGGTGCTGGGCAGGAATTTCACTGGCATTGGTTGAGTTAATCTTCACTTCAATACCGATTTTACGCAGTTGCTGCTGGATAACCATCGCCATCAACGGCAGTTCAGGGCGATCCGGGAAGGTCAGCAGCGTCAGGCTGAATCGCTGGCCGTTGCGGGTCAGCACACCATCTGATCCCGGTTGCCAGCCGGCTTTCTGCAACAGCGTGACCGCCGAATCGGGCTGATAGGAGAGTGGAGGCAGCGCCGCATTGTGCCACTCGCCCATGTTCGGCGGGAACAACTGGCTGGCAGCACCCGGATAGCGCAACACCGCCATCGCTAACGCATTGCGATCAATGGCCATGCTGATCGCTTCACGCACCGGCTGTTCCGCTAACAGCGGATCGCCCAGATTGAGCTTCAGCATAAGCGTGCGCGGCACGGGGATTGCGGGAAGTTGCAGCGCAGGTTTGTGTGCCAGACGCTGACGGCTGGCGGCATCCAGATTGAACACATAATCCGCATCACCGCTTTCTGCTAATAGCGCGCGGGTCTCTGCCCGGCCAGAAGAGAGATAGCTGGCTGCGGCGATGTATGGTTTTTCTCCCCAGTAACCTTCAAAGCGTTTTACCGCTAACGACTGCGGCGGCTGAAAGGCGGTCAGCATAAACGGCCCGGAGCCGATGATGCGCGTGATGTTGCCCTGTGCATCCCAGCTGGATAACGCCAGAATTTGCGAGCGACTTTCCGCCAGGACGGAAAGCAGAGGTGTGAAAGGCTCGCGCAGCGTGATGGTCACCACCTGCCCTTCTCCGCTGATCTCAGTGATCGGTGTTTTATCCAGTAATCCCGCTTTACTCCGCGCAGTATTGAGTGATTTCACTACCGCTGCCGCATCCAGTGGCGAACCATCATGGAAATGCACGTTATCGCGCAGCTGTAATTGCCAGCGCAAACCGTTTTCCGAGACCTGCCAACTCTTCGCCAAAGCCGGGATCGGTTCACCGCGTTGGTTCACTTCCACCAGCGTTTCCACCACATCCATGCGCAGAAGGATGTCACCGGAAAGCGCCGGATCGGCACCTTTAATTTCAAACGGAGCGGCAATGCGCACCGTGTTTTCCTGATGCTGCGCCGCGAATGAGGCGCACGAAGCCAGGCCGAGCGCCGTGGCGATCAGCAATTTTTTCATTGATTTCATTATGGTTTCCGAAAAATACCGCTACAAAAATCCCAGAGAAATTATGTTATAACATAACAATACACATTTAAACACAGATCGCCTGCGGGGATAAACGGTTTGCGCGGGTGTTTATGACAAATTGACACTGCATGCTCGGGCATGACTGGGTTATGCTGAAACCGAATCTGAACCCTCAAGGAGAAACGGAAATGCCAGAAATCGTTGTCTATGCTGCGGAAGGCCGCACGGTTGATTAGAAGAAGAAGTTGCTGAAAGCGGTGACTGCCGCAGTCGCGGACTCGTTTGAGATTGATGCCAATTCGGTGACGGTCTCAATCATTGAAACGCCTAAGCATCATAAATCTAAAGGCGGCGTGCCGTTTGATGAGCGGTGATAGGTTGTTTGATGCATAAAAGCCCAACAGGGCTTTTATGTTTTATAGAATGAAAACCGCTGGGCCTTTGTCTTCAATGGTGTTGAGGATACGCAAAGCCGCTTTATTGGGTTTACTCTCGTTACGTTCCCACTTTGAAACACTCTCAACTGACATGCCTGTAGTCATTGCCAGCGCCGCCTGCGACATCTTCCATCTTAAGCGTACCGCTTTAATCTCAATCCCAGACATAGCGCGTACTGGAGGGATATTACGAGCTTCGATCGCCGCACTGATTTCCGCAACCGTCTCGCCCTGAACAACGCCCAATTGGTTATAGCGCTGCGCCATATCGTGGATTTTCTTTAAGCGTTCAGTCATCACAAGTTACCTCGATTAGTTCTTTTAACTTAATCAACTCCCGGACCTTCTCATCTGACATCGCAATAAAATCCCGAGCGATACGGCAATAAGCATCAATTTCATCATCTTAAAGTTCTTTGCCTTTCTTCTTTGATAGCTGACTTTTCAAGTACATATCAAAGAAATAAATGTTGTTGCCATAATTGAAGAAAACAATGCTACGCGCGCCGTCAGATGCCCCCACACCAGGCAACCCGAGTCGTTTTTTGAACGTGTAACGTCCTAATGGGTCTCCATGTAATCCCGCAAAAATCGACTTTGCAGCTTTACACAAAATTTTATCATTGATGCGTGCATTACATCTCTCTTCCTGAAATTCTGGCGTCAGGTAAATGCCCATTTACCCCTCCTTGCCTTAAAATATCCGTAAGCGTGACTATAGTCTTCGTTACGGGTTAGGTCAAATTACAAGCGAAAGGATTGGTTGAATCTAAGCGCTAATAACCGCAATAACATGTGGTTAAAGTCGCTACGCGAACGGTGAAAATTCAGTATCATATCTCACCCCTGGCTAACCCAATTGAGTGCTCAGCCCGCTATGACTGAACAGAATCCGCTGTTTTCGCGGCTTACCACCACACTGACTGAAGAGAGCCGTACGCCGTTGTACAAGCGCTTTGCCGCCGCCATCAAAGAGGCGGTGCGTGATGGCATCCTGGTGCATGAAGAGATCCTGCCCGGTGAGCGAGAATTCAGCCAGTCGCTCAGCATCTCGCGTATTACGGTGCGTAAAGCGATGGATGAGCTGGAAAAAGAGGGGGTGGTGTTTCGTTCGCGCGGTTACGGCACACAGATTTGCAGCCAGTTTGAGTATTCGCTGAAAGAGCCCAAAGGTTTGTCGCAGCAGGCGGTTTTACGCGGTAAAAAGCCTGATACGGTGTGGATTAATAAGAGCAAAATTCAGTGCAGTGCGGAAATCGGTGAAAAACTGGGATTAAGCAAAGGTGGCGAAGTCTACTTGCTGAAGCGTATTCGTTATGTCGATCAGCAAGCGGTGTCAGTTGAAGAATCCTGGGTGCCGGCACACTTTATTGCAGATGCCGATGACATTGGAATTTCTTTGTATGATTACTTTAACAAGCAACAGATTTTGCCGGTTAAGTCCCAAAGCAGAGTGAGTGCCCGCATGCCTGATGAAGCGCTCCAGCAGCAGATTGCCCTGCCCGCCAATGTCCCTGTGTTAGTGATTAAACAGCTGGCACTTGACGCGCAAGGCAATCCTCTGGAGTACAGCATCAGCTACTGCCGCAGCGACATGTACGTGTTTATTGCTGAGTAAGTCTTTGCTGCCAATAGCTCTGCAGCGTGGCGCGATCGGGTGCACAATCACCACCGCGTTGTGACACCACATAAGACGCCACGGCATTACCCAATGCCACACTTTCCGCCAGCGACCAACCTGACGCGAGCCCGGCTAACACTCCCCCCGCATGGCTGTCACCGGCGCCAATCGTATCGACTACTTGCGTTGCCAGAGCAGGGATCCAACCCTGCGACTCTGCATCGATATAACCTGCGCCATCACTGTCTAGACGCACCACCAACGCAGCGCCAAAGTGTTGTTGCCATTGAGCCATTAACTGACGGGCATCAAAGGCTTGATGCTGGTTCAAACGCTCCAGCCACAGTAACTCTGCTTCCTGTCTGTTCACTGTAATCAGTGGTTTTAGCGCCATAATACGGGCAAATTGACGCTCCCCGATGTCAGCCAAACGCGGACCGAAATCCACCAGCAATTGATAGTTATGCGCCTGCTGTTCGAGCCAGTCGATCAGCACATCGCCGCTTTTGCTGGTCAGTTGATAGCCAGACAGGTAGATCCAACGGTGTGGGGGTTGTGGCAATGTGCGCAGCAGTTCAGCATCCCACAGATTTTCGACACCGCTAACCGACAGAAACGTGCGCTCACCATCCGGCTCCACCAGTGCCAGACACCAGCCGTTGTCTCCTTTACTGGTTTCCAGCACGCTTTGAAGGCCATATTCCATCAGCTTCTGCCGCACAATACTGGCCCAAATGCCGTTACCCAGCGGCAGCGCGTTGATGGATGGAATGCCCAACCGATGCAACGCGATCGCTACATTCAACGCACAACCGCCCACGTTGACGCCCTGCTGGTGGAGTTCAATATCACTTCCCCGATGCGGTAACGAATAGGCATCGGCAATCACGTCCACCACAGCGGCACCAATCACGCACACCGGCAGACGTCCTTCCAGCCGGTTCAGGTCATCAGGCGTCAGCATAAACGGCCTCACGCTGCTGACGGAAACGCATGAATGCGTTGCTATAGCGAGTGAAATCCAGCGCGTTGGCAGCATCCAGTTCGGCTTTTAGCTGTGAATCAATCCCATCAATGCCATGTAGCGCTCCGCAAATGGCCACCGCCATCGCGCCGATGGTATCGGTATCGCCCCCCAGATTGGCACAAAGAATAGCGCAGCGATTCGGATCGGTGTTGGCCAGTTCAACCATTGCAATAGCAGCTGGAACCGATTCGATAGTGGCGGTCCCGGTCCCCACCAAATCATAAATCTGCTGCATCATTGACTCCACACCTCTGCCCTGCGCCACAACGCTCAACGCCAGCTCAACACGCGCGGCCATGGACGCGCTAAAGGTCGTGACGCGTTTTTCCTGCGCAGCGCGCGCAATCGCAGGCAGCTCATCGCGGATGTATGCCCAGCTTGCGCCGTCAATGGCACGTGACACTGCCCAGGCAATCACCGTTGCCCCCGCGATGGCGACATCAGATTTATGCGTAGGACTGGATGCCAGTGCGACAGCGTCAATAAAGGCATCCAGATCTTTGGCTGGCAACAGACAACCAAGCGGTGAAACGCGCATCGCCGCGCCATTGGTCATGCCGTTGTTCTCCAGCTGCGCCACTGGCGTTCCCGTTTTCAGTGCATTCAGGGCTATTTTGGATGTGGGTCCCAATACGTTTTTGTTGAAGGCATCAAACTCCTCTGCCCAGTGCAGGATATTGGCACCAATGGTCTCCGCGTTGATATCGCCATCATGCGTGACTATCGCATCTGCCAAAGCCAGCGCCATCGAAGTGTCGTCAGTAAATGCCGCGCGGCCAAAATAACAGGCGGCATTGTTTTCAGCAGGCCCCGGCAGAAAACCATCAATCCAGCCAAAATGCTGCTTAACGCGACTGCGCGGCCACAATTCCGATGGCATGCCCATCGCATCGCCCAGCGCCTGACCATAGAAAGCGCCCAAAATCCGTTTTTCCTGGAGTGTCATTGTCATCATTACATCTCTTATTTATGGCTATCAGCGGTGGCTGATTGCTCGAAAGCAGTTAATTCTTCACTGCGTTTTTTGCCATCGCGGAACAGCACGATGAAGGCGATGGTGATAATGATGATCATCACGCTGCCAAACATCCACATGCCCGCCCAGTTGAACGTTTGGCCATTGCGAGGCTGGTCGTAAGCGAACATCTCTTGCATCAAATATCCGCCGAGACGATAGCCCAGCAAGCTGCCAATCCCCTGGCATGCGAGCGTGATCAGGCCCTGTGCTGCGTTGCGCATCGCGACCGGTGCTTTTTTATCAACGTAGATGTAAGCCGTGATGAAGTAGAAGTCATAGCTGACGCCGTGCAGCAGGATGCCCATAAACAACAGGCCAATCGTCAGGGCATTTTGATCGCCGCCGAACACGAAGAATATGTAGCGCAGCGCTGCGGTGGTTAAGCCAAGCAGCAACACTTTGCCAATGCCAAAGCGCTTGATAAAGAACGGCAGTGCCAGCAGGAAGAAGATCTCCGATACCTGACCCAGCGTCATCCAACCGGTGGCGTGCGGCAGGCCCACCTCCGTCAGGTAGCCTTCGGCAAAGATGTAGTAAAAAGCCAGCGGCATGCTGAACAGGAATGAGCAGACGAAGAACACAAGGAAACTGCGATCTTTCAGGAGATGCAGCGCATCCAGACCCAGTGCCACACGCAGGCTGAATTTGCCGGTGCTTTTCGGCTCGGTTGCCGGCAGCATCAGCGAAAAGATCCCCAACACCAGTGAACTGGCAGCAGTGATCAGCAGCGGCACATTACTGGCTGAAATGTCGCCATAGCCCATCAGCGGCGGCAGGAAACCACAGGCAATGCCTGACGCAATCCAGCCTAAAGTGCCCATGACCCGCACGCGTGGATAATCGCGTTCGACATCTTTGACATGCGAGAAAGCAATACTGTTAGTCAGCGCAATGGTCGGCATGTAAGTGAGCGCATACAACAGCAGCAGTGGGAAGAAACCACTGAAGTGCGTCTGCTGGGCCGCGAAATACATCAGAATGGAACCGACGATCATCAGCAGCGACAACACTTTCTGTGCCTGGAAGAAGCGGTCTGCCAACGATCCAACGAGGATCGGCGACAGGATAGCGGCAATCGAAGTACAGGCATAGCACCAGGCAATCTCAACCGGCGAAAAGCCGTTTTTGCTGAGGAAAGCCCAGAGCGGCACAAACCATGCCCCCCAGATAAACCACTCGAGAAACATCATGAAGGATAATTTTGGGATTGTTGTTTTCATTAAAATAGGACTCCCCGGTGTAGGTGAGGCCAATCTAACACCACTAACAATACCTTTGTAATACCATTAGCGGATTCTTTGAGCTACTCCACAACAATTTTAACCGAGGATTAACAGTAAGGCAGGAGATAGAGCGAGGAATAAGGGCGTGCAGTGCACGCCCTGAAAGTCTTAACGACGGTTTTTCCAGACGGTCTGGATATTACAGAATTCGTGAACGCCAAAACTGGAAAGTTCACGACCATAGCCGCTCTTCTTCACACCACCAATCGCCACGCGGGGATCGGAAGCACCGTTGCCATTGATGAACACGGCGCCGGTTTCCAGTTTCTCTGCCAGCTCATTGGCTATCGCTTCATTACCGCTCCACACGGTAGCGCTCAAACCAAATTCGCTGTTATTCGCCAGCTCTAAAGCATGCTGTGCATTGCGTGCCACGGTAATCGCTGCCACGGGGCCAAAGATCTCCTGCTGGAAGGCGATCATGTCGGGTGTCACATCAGCAAGGATCGTTGGTGCGTAGTAGTTGCCAACGCCATCGATCTTATGACCACCGATAACCAGGCGCGCACCTTGTTTCAGGGTCTGCTGTACCTGCTGGTCTAACTCATCAAGCAGATCATAACGCGCCATCGGTCCGATATAAGTTTCTTCATTCAGCGGATCGCCAATTTTCAATGCCTGCACAGCCGCGCTAAAACGCGTCTCAAACGCTTCTGCGACACTTTCCTCAATGATGAACCGTTTGGCTGCCATGCACACCTGTCCGGTGTTCTGGTAGCGTCCTGTGACCGCAGAAGCCACTGCCGCATCCAGATCCGCATCTGCAAGTACGATAAACGGATCTGCACCACCCAGCTCCAGTACCGTTTTCTTCAATACGGCACCGGCTTGTGCTGCAATAGCACCGCCCGCCCGCACACTTCCTGTCACCGCAACTGCCGCAATACGCGGATCTTTAATTGCAGCCGAAACGCCATCGTTATCCACGTTAATCACGGTGAAGCCACCTTTTGGCAGATCTGTCGCGTCAAACAGTTCTGTCATCAGATTGGCTGCACCCATTACGCTTGGCGCGTGTTTGAGCACATACGTGTTGCCTGCCAGCAACATGCTGACTGCACCGCGCAGCACCTGCCAGTAAGGAAAGTTCCACGGCATTACCGCAAGAATCACGCCTAATGGACGAAACGATTGCCAGGCTTGCTGATTTTCTACCAGCGTAGGCTTGTCAGCCAGCATCGCTGGGCCCTGTTCTGCATACCAGTCGCAGAGATTTGCACATTTGAGGACTTCAGCACGAGCCTGTGTAATGGGTTTACCCATCTCCAGGGTTGCCATGGTAGCGAGTTGATCCTGACGCTGGCGGATCTGTTCTGCTAACTGGCGTAACACGATGACACGCTGTGCCATGCTGGTGGCTCGCCATTGTGCAAAAGCATCCGCGCTGGTCTGCAACGCAGCTTCGAGTTCAGCGGCATTCTGCAATGGATATGATGCGATGATTTCGCCAGTGGTAGGGTTACGTGAAATAACGTTGTCAGTCATAAGATGCCTTCGTCATGAGTTGTAGGGGATGAATATGAGTTTCACCTTACGCTCGGTGAAGATTGATGAAAAATGAATAATAATGAGGAAGTTGTTCTCTTCTGATGAAAGAAGCGGATCTTCTTCACAGAGAATTAATGTTTTTTCGCCATTGGTGGGATCAATCTTACTGACCTGCATATTCTGACAGTTTTTGATGTTAGAAGCTGATTCTTCATAGGGTTATGCAGTTATACAGTGAATAGATCTTAAAGAAAGATCATAGAGAGATCTTAAAGAGATCCTAAGAGATCCCCGATCGCTGCAAGCCGCACCCCACAAGGCCTGAGAAGGTGATCGCGTTCACTATAATCAGAAAAACGTTCACTACAATCAGCATAATATTCACTATAGACTGTAGAATGTTCACTATAAACAGTGTTAATGTTCACTGTAATCAGAAATCGATCCTTTTCATCCACAGAATGAAGATCTCAGGCTATGGCAGATAAAGAGAGTGAAAACAAAGCGTTACTAGAACCTTTTCTGTCGGTGACAAAAAACAGCGGTGAGGTTATCCAGCTTCATCCTAATAAAAATAACACCGTACAACCGGTCGCGTTGATGCGCCTGGGTCTGTTCGTTCCGACACTAAAGTCTACTGCGCGTGGGAAATCGGGCGCGATGGCTTCAACGGACGCCACCAAAGAGCTCAAGAACCTTTCGTTAGTTAAAGCGGAAGGCTATGAAAAGATTACCATTACTGGCGCAAGGCTGGACATGGATAATGATTTCAAAACCTGGGCTGGCATCATTCAGTCTTTTTCGCGTTATCCCTCAAAGGGCGACACCGTGACGCTGCCGTTTATTGATTTCGTGAAAATGTGCGGGATCCCATCGGCAAACTCTTCAGCGGCCTTACGTAAGCGTTTAGATGCCTCTTTACGACGCATCGCAACCAATACGTTGTCCTTTGAAGGTAATGGCAAAGCGTATCATACCCACCTTGTGCAGTCGGCGTATTACGATCGTGAAAAGGATCTGGTGCGCATTCAGGCCGATCCCAAACTGTTTGAGCTGTATAACTTTGACCATAAAGTCCTGCTGCAGCTGCGAGCCATCTCACGCCTCAAACGTAAGGAATCGGCTCAGGCGTTATATACCTACCTGGAAAGTTTGCCAACCAATCCTGCACCGATATCGCTGGCGCGTCTGCGCATGCGTTTAAACTTAGGCTCTAAGACGACCACGCAAAACCACGTGGTTCGACGCGCGATGGAGCAGCTTAAGGAGATTGGTTACCTCGACTATTCAGAGGTGAAGCGTGGACGTTCTGTGTTCTTTATTATCCATAGCAGAACGCCGAAGCTGGACGGTATCAGCAATCTTGAGAGCATTGATTCCCTCGATGATATTGAGTTTGAAGACTGATTTTTCACGTTCACTGTAATCAGCTCCCTGCCCTTGAGTGTGTCACTTAATCGCCAAAAGTGACACACTTCTTCTACGCACTGTTCACTGTAATCAGCATCCCTTCATTCGTTCACTGTAATCAGTAACGTTCACTGTAAACAGTATTCAGCGACACGTTAGTCTTACATCCTCCTGCAGAGTTATCAAAATCGACGAATCATTGGGTTTAATTGTGATAGTGAGTACTTACTAGGTGGGTTTTCAACACTCGAGCGCCCTCTTTTGCAGCGGGTTTGCTGATTACAGTGAACATCAGCCATAGCGTATTTGGTTGCTGATTACAGTGAATGGTGGTGATGTAGTGAAAACAGATTATAGTGAATGATTAAATCTAAGTGTTTGAATATTATAGGTAATATTTAATTGTTGGCATTCATTCATTGTAATCAGCTTATTGTCTGTACAAATAAACAGTAAAAGTGACAGGGTTGGTCACCTTCACTGATTACAGTGAATTTTTCCCTTTATTGCAGATTGCAGTGAACGTTATGCCAGTGCGGTCGGGAATGGATTTAAGGCCTCAATCGTGCGCGTCACGCTGTCACTGATCACAGTGAATGCTCTGCAGCCCTTCCCTCCTCCGAAACATTTTTATACCTGATCGTTGTGGCCACAGAAGATCGCTTTACTGATTACAGTGAACGTAAATAACTTTGCCAGCGAGGAGCAATTACTGATTACAGTGAATGTTACAACCAGGGATTCGGGAGGTAGGAAAAAACGGTCTTCACCTGTTTTGCTGATTACAGTGAACGTTGGAGTTCAAAGACAAACATTCCGTTTCTGGTTGATCCGGCAATGGGTGCATGTAATAGCCACCGGTTAAAACGGACACTTCACCAGAAAGAGCAGCTAAAATGCTCTTCTCTCTTCTCTCTTCTCTCTTCTCTCTTCTCTCTTCTCTCTTCTCTCTTCTCTCTTCTCTTTAATCGGTCATTTGCCATCGGTCATATCCCACCGGGCATGCCTCTTCAGTCGTTCATTCTCTGGCCATTGCTTATCTTCAATATCGCCAGTAGAGCATGGTGAACCGGTCAGGACCCGCCAGTTATAGCTTACCCGCTATCCCGCACTTGCAATGGCTCAACGCTGAGCATCTACCCGTTTTCACTCACGTACAGGCAGCCATAAGCCACCGATGATTTAGCTTCACTCACTCACTCACTCACTCACTCACTCACTCACTCACTCACTCACAACAAACCCGCATTCGCGAACCACGAATCACAACTGAAAACGCAAATTGGGTTACTGATTACAGTGAATGTTGACAGTCATTTTAGCCCGTATTCACATCCCTGACTCCTGACTCCTGACTCCTGACTCCTGACTCCTTTACTGATTACAGTGAACGTTCTCACGTACGCCCTACCCTTTCCGCCGATTATGGCGAATCCATTTAAGACAAAATTGCTGATTATAGTGAACGCTACGCTGAGAGAACGATTTGGGTTACTGATTACAGTGAACGTCTGAATGTGGCTTAGACAAATTGCTGATTACAGTGAATGCCAGCTAGCCATACGAGCTGTTGATTACTGATTACAGTGAACACTCGGATTAAATCAATGCTCCCCACATGCAGTCTACTGATTATAGTGAATGTTTATATTAGGACTAAGCTGTCTCTACTAACCGAAAACGCCTGCAGCCGATTTCGTCATGGAGAGCCCTGGCTTTCAACTGCTCATCGTGAAAATCAATATCACTGATTACAGTGAACGTAACGCAGTTGTTTACTGATTACAGTGAACCTATTGCCACTTACAGTGAACGTTTACTGATTACAGTGAATCTTATGCCGAATATAGTGAATGCAGGCTGTGATTTCAGCCATATCACCTTGCCCGCAACTCTCGTGCAACGGACGATCAAATTACTGATTACAGTGAATGCTGGAGCAAATACGCGAATGAGGCGTTGCTCACAATTTAATCCATTATTCCGCCCTGATTAAAACATCTCCGCTGATTACAGTGAATGTTTGCACTAACACGCTCTTACTCAAGGTATTTTCACAGCGCTAAATGTTTCGCATTAGATGAGATAGATTTGCCTCATGTGCAGGATTTCGGTATAAAGTCATAAATCCTACATGTGTGGAGCAAGTATGGCTAACGATGAGAAGCAAGTTCTGAAAGTCGCACAACGTTCAGAAAAAATGCTAATGAGCCTGACGGAACAGATTCAGGCGCAGAAAGAAGAGTTGCAGGAAAACACTTTTTATCAGGTTTACGCCAAAGCGGCGTTAGCCAAACTCCCTAAATTAACGCGTGCGAGCGTTGATTACGCCGTAAATGAAATGGAAGAGAACGGCTATCCATTCGATAAACGCGCGGCGGGCAGCTCTACCAAGTACGCAATGTCCATCCAAAACATCATTGATATCTACCATCATCGCGGCGTGCCAAAGTATCGCGATCGTCACGCAGAGGCATTCACGCTGTTTGTTGGTAATCTCAAAGGTGGCGTATCGAAAACCGTCTCAACGGTCTCACTGGCCCATGCGCTACGTGCGCACCCACATCTGTTGTATGAAGATCTGCGCATTCTAGTTATCGACCTCGATCCGCAATCCTCTGCCACCATGTTCCTCAATCATGAGCGTTCGGTCGGACTGGTAGAAGCCACAGCTGCGCAAGCGATGCTGCAAAACGTGGGCCGCGAAGAGTTGCTTAATGAATTCATCGTGCCATCGATTATTCCTGGTGTCGACGTACTGCCGGCCTCCATTGACGACGCCTTCATTGCATCACGTTGGGAAGAACTGTGTGCTGAGCATCTGCCTACGCAGAATGTGCATGCGGTTCTGTATGACAACGTCGTAGCAAAACTGAAGAAAGACTATGACTTCATTTTCATCGACAGTGGCCCACATCTGGATGCCTTCCTGAAGAACGCCATCGCCGCATCTGATTTACTGATGACGCCAGTTCCACCAGCACAAGTTGATTTCCACTCGACGTTGAAGTATTTGACGCGCCTGCCGGAACTGATTGGCATCATTGAGGAATCAGGCGCATCCTGCCGCTTGCAAGGCAACATCGGCTTTATGTCCAAGCTATCGAATAAAGCGGACCACAAGCTTTGTCACAGCCTGGCGAAAGAGATCTTTGGCGGCGACATGCTGGATGCTGCTTTACCGCGCCTGGACGGCTTTGAGCGCTGTGGAGAGTCGTTTGATACGGTGATCTCTGCGAACCCATCGACCTATGTGGGCAGCACCGAAGCCTTAAAGAATGCGCGTTCGGCAGCGGAAGATTTCGCTAAAGCCGTATTTGATCGCATTGAATTTATTCGCCTGAACTGAGGTTACTATGAGCGCAAAACGAATCACGATTGGCCGTACCTTCAGCCAGACACCTTTGCAGACTGAGGATGCCTCAGACGGACATTCTCAAACCTTTATCCTTTCGACCGGTAAACGTGCCCTGTTCACGCTTGAACACATTACGGCGAAGGAAATTGAAGAAAAAACCTATGTGGTAATGGAAACGAATGGCCGCGACCAGTCAGGCTTGACGCCTGAATCGCTGCGCGACATTATCCGCACCATTAAATTGCAGCAGTTCTTCCCTGCTATTGGTGTGAAACGCGGCGACCGTATCGAAATTTTGGATGGTTCCCGCCGCCGTGCCGCCGCTCTGCACTGCAAAACTGGGCTGGATGTGCTGGTCACTGAGGTTGCCATCACGGCAGATGAAGCACGTCGCCTGGCGCAGGACATCCAAACCGCACGCGAACATAATCTGCGTGAAGTGGGGATGCGCCTGCTGTCATTAAAAGAGAGCGGCCTGTCACAGAAAGAGATTGCTCAGAGCGAAGGCCTCTCGCAGGCAAAAGTCACGCGTGCGTTGCAAGCCGCGAGCGTACCACTGGAGTTGGTTACCCTGTTCCCAAATCATTCGGAGTTAACATACCCGGATTACAAAACGCTGCTGCAGGCGTATGAGAAGCTTCAGGAGATTGGTCAGTCGGTTGAAGCCTTAATTGATACCATTGGCATGGATGTCGATACGGTCTGCGCACGTGATGGTCTGGCTGAAGATGAAGTAAAAAATGGGATTTTGCGTCTGGTGCGTAATGGGAGCCAAACACTAATCCAGTCGCCAGCAAAGGAAAAAGCGGTCGCCACGCCTCTCTGGACGTTTGCTGATAAAGATCGCTATGCCCGCAAGAAGACACGCGGCCGCATGTTCAGCTACGAATTCAATCGCCAGTCGAAAGAATTGCAAGATGAGTTGGATCGGGTGATAAACGAGACACTCAATAAATATCTCAATCAGTAGCCAAATGCCGCCTTCGGGCGGTTTTTTTTTGCCTGAATTCCAGCTTTTCGCCAGTGCTATTTCATCGCTAACTGTATGAAAAATATCTAACCTGTGTAGCAATTTCAGGCTGAAATCGCCAACTTTTTCACCGTCTATATGCATACCATTCTTGCGCCGTAGAGTTTAGTGAATCTGTGGTGAAGGCAAAATGACCAGCTGGATAGGAAAGCAACAAAGGCTATCCAGGAGAGGAACTCAGATTGCGAATGCCCTGAAATTTTCTTCATTCGCCATCAGGATTTCACATCTAATGAATTGAATTAAAAGTGTTTTTTAAATTAATTTCAGGCTGAAATCGCCAGCATTACAGCAAATTTCAGCGCTGCATCGAGGGTACTAACCCGGTTTAGCCAGATGATATTCAATGATTTATCCACAGAAAAGGTGGATAACTTTATTCGGGTCGTTAAGCTGTCAGTGATAAAACGCTGGGCGATTGCCAAACCGCTTCCCGAACACGGACAGGCTTGTTTATCAGACCCAATGCATAAAAACGATCGGCGATGATTTGTTGCTCTTTAATCACTTCAAATACCATTGAACGGGTTTTATGACTGCGTCGTGTTAAAGCTCTTTCAACGGCCAAAAGGTCAAGACCCAATTCCTGCGCAAGCAGACCAGCAGCTTCCTGCCGATGATTATCAATAAAAATGCCGGTCTGCTGTAAACTCTTCACTAACTGATGGGCCACGTCGTGATGTTTTTCCACATAATCGCGACGTGCCAGATAAAATTGGTGGTTGCGCACACGCCCCTCACCGTTGGCCAGCACGCGCAACTCAGGATTGCTCTCCGCCGCACTGAGTAAGGGGTCCCACATCATCCATGCATCGATCGCCAGATAATCACTGGCCGTCAGAGGATATTTTGGCGGCGCATACACCACTTTAAGTTCATTAAGGGTGATACCTGCTTCTTCCAGCAGCTGCAGCAATAACCAGTGAACGTTAGAACCTTTATTGACCGAAATACGTTTACCACGTAAATCAGCAATGCTACGGATATCGCTATCGATTGGGACAACTATCCCCACGCTACTGGGCGCAGGGGGTTCCCAGGCAATGTAGGTCACTGCATTGCCATTCGCCTGGGCGAAAATAGGCGGCACCTCGCCGGTGGTACCGAAATCGATCTCGTTATTTTGTAAGGCATAAAGCAGTTGAGGCCCGGCAGGAAATTCGCTCCACAACACGCTGACGCCCTGCTGTGCAAAGCACTGCTCAAGACTTTGCCGTGCTTTTAATACCCCAAGATTACCGAATTTTTGATAACCGATACGTAACTCGCGTTCCTGATGAGGCTCATCAGCAGAGGCAGTTGCAATGTAACTCGCCGCCTTACGCCGTCCTTTTATCATTCCCTGATGAGCAAGATGAGTACGCAGCGTGTGGCGGCTGATGCCAAGCAACGCCGCGGCCTGTGTCTGATTGTGTTCAGTGAAATCCAGCGCGTGAGTAATCAGGCTGGTGATGACGCGATCAAACAGTTGATTGGGCTTAGTGGAGAGTTGTTGACGCAGGAAGTTATCAAGCGTTGATGCTTCCGCGTTGTTAAATCCCTGTTCATTGTATCTTGTCAGTCGCAAATGAGCTGGCGTTAGCGTCTCCTCCCGACTCAGAAGTACTGCGTTGTGAAGCGTATTTTCCAGCTCGCGAATATTGCCCGGCCAACTGTACTCCAGTAGCACTTCTAAAGCATCCGGTGACAAACGACGCACCGGTCGACCTAAACGACGTGCATACAGCGAAAGGAAATGCTGCGCCAGCAGCGGGATATCATCACGACGCTGTCGCAACGGAGGCAGCGGCACCACCGCAATATTGAGGCGATAGTAAAGGTCTTCCCTAAATCGCCGTTCGCGGATCGCCTGTGCCAAATCAACATGGGTGGCCGCAATAACACGCACATCGACTTTAATCGGCTTGCGCGAACCCACGCGCGTAATCTCGCGCTCCTGTAATACGCGTAGTAACTTGACCTGTAGCGACAAACTCAGCTCTCCAATCTCATCCAGCAGCAGAGTGCCGCCCTGCGCAGATTCAAACCAACCGGGATGCGCCTGGGTCGCGCCGGTAAATGCCCCTTTCTCATGACCAAAGAGTTCGGCTTCGGCAAGACTTTCAGTTAAAGCACCGCAGTTAACGGCGAGAAAGGGGCCATGGCGGCGTTGGCTATGATGATGGAGATAGCGTGCGACAACTTCCTTACCCGTGCCGGTCTCGCCGACAATCAATACCGTGGCGTCAGTGGGGGCGAATTTGTCGAGCAATGATTGAAAAGCGAGAGAAGCCGGGTCGACTAAACGCGGTGAATCAGCGTAATTGCTATAGTTGGTCAGCATCTTTTGATGTCCATTAAGGAGTATCAGCACACGCTAATCGTTGCTTTTCATTGTGAACAGCAGGAAAAAAGCATAAGCAGTTGCATATGCAGCAATAGCTGTAGGCGGTAAGTTGCCGATGCAACAAACACAAACAGCAGTAGGGGCCTAACCCGCTGAAATAGCGTCATTATCAGGAGAATCAAAGCTGGCACGTTTTTCGCTAACAGCTATATAACTAAAAAAACATCCCAAAATGATCATTTTTTAATAAAGTTATATAGGAAAAGCATAATGGCCGAATCCGCAAACAAGAACATCAATGTCTTCTGGTTTCTCCCGACGCACGGTGACGGTCGCTATCTCGGCACCACAGAAGGTGGGCGCCCGGTTGATTTAGCTTACTTACAGCAGGTGGCATTGGCCGCCGACAATCTCGGTTACTACGGTGTGCTGATTCCCACCGGCAAAAGTTGCGAAGATTCATGGCTGGTTGCTTCTGCACTGGCACCCATCACCAAAAGACTGCGTTACCTGGTTGCCGTTCGCCCTGGACTTCAACCGCCGACACTGGCCGCGCGTATGGCCACAACCCTGGATCGCCTCTCTGAAGGACGTTTGCTGATTAACGTGGTGACGGGCGGTGACCCGGTTGAGAACAAAGGCGACGGCATCTTTCTCAATCACAGTGAACGCTATGAAGTCACCAAAGAGTTTCTCGATGTGTATAGCCGTTTAATGCGTGGAGAGAAGGTTGACTATGAAGGGCAGTATATTCACGTTGAAGGAGCAGAGGTGTTGTTCCCGCCAGTGCAGGAAAATGGCCCACCACTCTATTTTGGCGGCTCGTCGGAGGCCGCGATTGATGTCGCCGCTGAGCAAATCGATACCTATCTGACCTGGGGTGAGCCCCCGGAGCAGGTCGCAGAAAAGCTGGCAGTCGTCCGTGAACGTGCTACAGCGCGCGGGCACAAACTGGAATACGGCATCCGCCTGCATGTCATTGTGCGTGAGACAGAGCAGGAAGCGAAGGCGGCTGCGGAGAAACTGATTGGTCATCTGGATGAAGACACCATCGCGCAGGCGCAGAAGATTTTTGCGCGTATGGACTCTGCAGGTCAGGCACGGATGAGCGCGCTGCACAAAGGCTCGCGCGATAATCTCTACATCTCACCAAACTTATGGGCAGGCGTTGGTCTGGTGCGCGGCGGAGCCGGAACGGCATTGGTAGGAAGTCCTGAGCAGGTTGCCGAACGCATACGGGAATATCAGGCACTGGGTGTGACCAACTTCATCCTGTCGGGATATCCGCATCTGGAAGAGGCGCATCGTGTGGCAGAATTGCTGCTGCCGCTATTACCGCTGGCAAATGGTCAGCAGCAGCGTGCGCGCACCATTAACACCGGCCCGTTTGGCGAAACCATTGGTGGCGATAAACGTCCTTCAAAACAGGCGAGCGCCAGCTAATGCAGGAGAAGACGATGGCACGACCTCACATTATCATCACAGGTGGCGGGTTCAGCGGAACGGCGCTGGCGATTCATCTCGCGCGGCAATCGTCCTTTCCATTACTGATTACAGTGGTCGAACCGCGTGAGCAACTGGGCGGTGGGGTGGCCTACTCCACGCAGGAACCGGCGCATCGCATCAATGTACCTGCCTCGCGCATGCAACTCAGCGGCGATGAGCAGGGCGCCTTTGACCGCTGGTATCGTCAGCAGCCTGAGTGTTCACTGGATTCAGTAGCCCATTGTGATGACGGATCAGTCTATCCGCAGCGCGCGATGTTTGGTCGCTATCTGGCAGAGCAGTTTGCCCTTGCGGCAGAACGGCATCCGCAGATTGAGTTACGGCACGTTCAGGCCAGTGCCATGGCATGGGAAGGGCAGCAGCTGTTACTCAGCAATGGCGAGACACTACAGGGCGATGTGCTGGCGTTAGCGATCAGTCACCCACCGCCATCCTTGCCTCGCTCGCTGCAGCCCTTTGCCCATCACCCAGCGCTCATTGCCAATCCATGGCAAGCCGGCGTGCTGGATGCGATAGATCATGATGCCGCCGTTGCCATTATCGGAACCGGCCTGAGTATGGCGGATGTGGTTGCCTCATTAGGCACTCGGCATCATCAAGGCCCGTTAACCGCTTTCTCACGCCGTGGACAGCTCTCACGCGCTAATCTGCAGGGCGAGTGGCCTGAATGGACGTTAGCGCCTCAGAACGTCCCCAGCGCGCGTCTGTGGCTGCATCACATCAGGGATGAGGTTGCCCGAGCTGCACGGCAGCAATTACCCTGGCAACGCGTGCTGGACGATGTACGCGCACAGGGCCAAACCATCTGGCAAACCTTGCCGCTGCGCGAGCAGCAGCGCTTTGTGCGCCATCTGCGTTCGTGGTGGGATGTGCATCGCTATCGCATCGCGCCGCAGGTGTCTGCAGAAATCACCAGACGACAGCAGCAGGGCAGCTTGCAGGTGCTGGCAGCCAGACTGGACGCCATCACTGCTCAGGGCCTCCAGCTGGCAATCACGCTGCGTACACGCCAGGGTGAAATGAAAACGCGCCTGCTCGATCATCTGATCGTCACCACCGGACCGGGGCATGATGCGCTGACACAAAGCCAGCCGCTGCTACGTTCGCTGAGTAATCAAGGCCTGATTCGCGGTGATCAGCTTGGCTTTGGCCTCGACGTTGATACGCAGTCACACGCACTGAATCACCAAGGCTTGCCCAACGCCCGCCTGCTCGTAGTCGGACCCGCCGCCCGCGCGCGTTTCGGTGAGTTGATGGGCCTGCCACAGGTTGCCGATCACGCCGCTGCCGTTGCTCAGCAAATTCTTGAAGATCTTCACATCGCTCAAGACGAGCGATGTCCCCCTTACGCTTCTTAATCTCTCAAACATCCTAAAAACACACTAACGAACGCCGGGTCGTCGTACGATCACGGCCTCGCTATGGAGATTGCTATGCCATCGCAACGTGAAATTCGCCTGAATGCTTTTGATATGAACTGTGTCGGACACCAGTCACCGGGTTTGTGGGCGCATCCGCGCGACCGTTCCTCGCAATACAAAGATCTGGAGTACTGGGTCGATTTGGCGCGCCTGCTGGAGCGTGGCAAATTTGACGGTTTGTTTATCGCCGATGTGTTGGGTATTTACGATGTGCTGAACGGGAATGGCGATGCCGCGATTCGTCAGGCGACGCAGGTACCGGTCAACGATCCGCTGGCGTTGATTACCCCAATGGCGCTGGTGACCGAGCATCTCGGCTTTGGTCTCACCGCATCGCTATCGTTTGAGCATCCTTAT
>NZ_DAMDQC010000051.1:0-27284 GCF_032082325.1 Pantoea sp. CTOTU50773
GGCTGGATGTCATCAAACAAATTGAGCTGCGCCACACCCTGACTGAAGAAGTCACCTAACATTACCCCCGCTTTCATATAGCGGCACCCTTCCCGCCAGATGCGATCCAGCGCCTCGGTGGCCACGCGGATAATATCGCGGCTGTCATTGGTGGGCGTTAGTACTTTAATGATCGCCTGATTACCGTAAAAGATTTCACCCTCCGCATGCGGGCTGGTGCGAATAAACACGCCGATCTGTCGACAATACTGCCGTTCGCCACGCAATTTTTCGGCGGCGCGCACGGCATAGTTGCACACCGCTTCACGCATATCGGCGTACTCCGTGATACGTCCCGCAAACGAGCGTGAGCAGACAATCTGCTGCTTCACGGGCGCAAACTCTTCCAGTTCGAGACAGGGCTCACCGCGCAGCTCGCGCACGGTGCGCTCCAGTACCACATTGAAGTGCTTACGGATCACCCAGGTGCTCTGCTCCGATAAATCCAGCGCGGTATTGATGCCCATGGCATTCAGCTTCTTGCTGATACGACGCCCTACGCCCCACACATCCGCCACATCGACTAACGCCATTAACTTCTTTTGCCGCTCAAGGTTGGAGAGATCCAGCACGCCGCCGGTTTTGCTCCATTTCTTAGCGGCATGGTTAGCCAGCTTGGCGAGGGTTTTGGTGGGCGCGATCCCCACCCCCACCGCCAGATGCGTTTCGCGTTTCACCCGCTGCTGGATTTCCCGTCCGAACTCTTCCAGCACGCGGCAATTCCGCACGCCCGTCAGGTTCATAAACGCTTCATCGATGGAGTAGATCTCAACGGCGGGCGCCATCTCTTCCAGTATCGTCATCACGCGCAGACTCATGTCGGCGTAGAGCGCATAGTTAGAGCTGAACACATGCACGTTATGGCGACGCAACACATCTTTGATTTTAAAATAGGGGCCGCCCATGCCGATATCCAGCTTCTTGGCCTCGGCCGAACGTGCGATGACGCAGCCATCGTTGTTGCTTAACACAATCACCGGCTTGCCTTTGAGATCCGGCCTGAATACCGTCTCACACGAGGCATAGAATGAGTTCACATCCACCAGCGCAAACATTACCGTCTCAGCGTCTTGATGACATGTTTAACGACACCGAAAATCTCAAACTGATCCGGGTCGGGAATGGGAATGATGGCGTGCGCCGCATTCATCGGTTTGAGGTGCAAGCAAGGCTTCAGCATCAGCTGCTTCACCGTGAATTCCCCCGCGATAGCAGCCACCACCACATCACCCTGCTCGGGTTCTACAGCACTATCGACGATCAGCATATCGCCATCACTGATTCCGCCCTCAATCATCGAGTCACCGCTGACTTTGATGAAGTAAGTGGCGCTGGGATGCGTGACGCAGAGATCATTGAGGTCAATACGTTGCTCAACGTAATCCTGCGCCGGTGACGGGAAACCACACGGCACACGACTGATAAACAAGGGCAAACTAAGGATGGCGCGGAGTTCCGCCGGTTGATAAAACACCATAATGATGGCCTTCAAGAATATACTGTATATAAAAACAGTATTACTATGTCGGGCAGTTTGATCAAGCGGGATCCTTCGGGATGGTGCAAAGCAGTTGGCAGGAAAGGAGATTTAGTTTTGGCGGGTTTTGACGGTGAGATGGATGTGCTGCGGTGGTTTTGGGCTAGGGTGAAATGAGGGTTCGCTACAAAGTTGAACGACTGTTTTTCTCACGACTTCATATAGGAAATGCACTTTGCCTCAACCTCAAGACCAGCGCATGCGCCGAACGGCCTTTATTGCGGATACCACTGCACTGATTTTATTTTTCACCACGACGGGCATGATTAATGAACGATGGATCGCCGGCATGGCGTGGGATCAGGTCCTGCATGCCCGTTTGATTGGTGCCGTTTTGATGGTGCCGGTTGCCCGCCCTTATGGCTTGTGGCGCGATTGGGTAATGCAGCGTGCGGGATCGGGCCGGGTTTCGAAACTGCTGTGGGACAGTGTCGCGCTGGTGAGTTTTCAGGTGCCGATCTATGCAGCAATCATTGCTTTTAGCGGTGCATCGGGTAGTGGATTAGTGCGCGGTACGCTCGGTGCTGCGTTGATGATGCTGTGTTTGGGAAGGCCTTATGGCGCGTTTCTAAATTGGGTGCGGGGGTTGTTTGGTTTGCCGCCGGGTGGGGAGAAGCCGATGTCGTTGGATAGCTAAATGATTCTCTAGCGGAAGCGAACAAAAATGATTCGAATAGCCTGTGAAAGGGTGTGTTAACCTTTTGATGAACAGGCACTTTTCCCACATAAATAATCCATTTTTTATAAAATCATTAAAGCCCGTGCCTCACGCTGTATTAAAAATTCCCCCCGTTCCGCATGATGGAAACACCAGATTGAATATTTAAAGCCTTCGCTTTTATTGATCATGAAAATCCACACCATGACATTATTAAGACGAGTCGTAATGCAATATTGAAAATAGCTTCTAAGTTTAAATTGAGGTTGTCATTAATTCGATCTGATGGAGGATTTTCATTGTTATTTCAAGATTATGAAAAAAGCCATATTATCATTGGTGAAGCCGCATTAAGCCTTGCTTTATGTCGAAAGGAAATCAGTGTTGCAAACCTTTTTTCACAGCTTGGTTTGATGTCTAAATCAGAGAATAATATTGACCGCTTGACTCAAATCGCTAAAGCCAGAAACTGGTTAATGAGCTTTGAGTCATCTTCAGTCGCCGAGGAGCAAATACCTTATTTGCAAACCTTAGTTAGCCTGAATAATGAACTGAATTAACGATTAATGAACTGAAGCCAAAGGACGTAATCCGGTTCCGGCCGGAAGACGACGAAGCGGATGACCTCATCGGTTACGCGTAAGCGTATACCGGCCGGAGACACTGTCAGGGACGACACTCTCAAAATGAGTTGCCAGAATCAGTCTTTCGCTACACCACTGGCGAAGCTACTGAGTTATCAGGCATAAGCTGATAATACACTCCACGTAAAACATCCCCGCATAACAAACCGCAAACATCGAAGATGCCTTTGAGCATAAATTGTTCTGGTAAGATTTATCGACGATGCCAGAACGTTTTTTGGTGATAACCGCCCTCCCAATTTTGACAAAATGCGCTAAATTTATTTCACATGTGGTTTCGATATCACTCGAAATGCCACCCTGTACAAAATCCGCACTCTACTAATAGATTGCGATTTTTATACGTTACAGCCTGACCATAATGACGTTTGAGTAGCGGACATAAGGGATAAAATCATGTATCAGAGCGCACAACAGTCAACCAATAGCGCGAAGTCTTTCCTTCACTTAGATGCGCTTCGCGACAAAGCCACTGCTGAAACCGTTGTGATTGAAGCAGCCGCAGGTGAAATCACCCAACGTGGCATGAGAGTCACCAACGGTGCCGTGATTTTGCAATTGATCACTGAAGTGCAGAAGGCCTCTGATCCCGTGCAAATCGATCTGTTACTCAACGCCCTAAAAATCGTGGTCGGGATGACTCCCGGTGAAGCGGAACGCTGGGCATACTTCAACTGGTAACAGTGTTTATGAAGGCTAAGCACATCCTCGGCCATTGATATTGTTGCGACAGAAGCCCCACATCAAGGAAACAGACGGTAAGCACTCAATATTTTAAAGAATGCAGGTATCAGCTATACGCCAGGTATCGACAAACACGAAGTGGAGGATTTTCTGTCACCTTATTTAGTGAGGTCATATTAGGCGCCTGCAAATTTCGACGCTGTTCGCGCCGGAAAGACAAGATCTGCTTCACGCTGAAAGCCGACCTGACATCTCGCCAGTTGGTCCATTCCGTACCAGAAGCTGTAGTTCAATCAGCAATGCCTTAGTTGCGTAATGAAATGGATGACGAACAGTGTTCTGTTTACGTAAGGTAAATGCTCATTCCTCCGCCAAAAAAAGGACTAAGCATGGGCAGGTTTCAGGGTAAACGTATACTGATCACTGGTGGTACAAGTGGCATGGGACTGGCAGGCGCGCTGCGCATTATCGCTGAGGGTGGTGATGTAGCTATTACAGGGCTCAGTGAAGAAAGACTGGAACGCGCCCGTACTCTGCTGCCTAAAACATCGCTTATTTTGAAAAGTGACTCTGCAAGCGAAGTTGACATCAATACGCTAAAGGAAGCTATTAGCGATTGGGGTTCACTTGATGGATTATGGCTCAATGCTGGCTTCGCGGAGGTCAGTTCTCCGGAATCTGTAACGGCGGATTCTTTTAATCGTATGATGAACGCAAATGTGCGCGGCCCGATGCTACAGCTTGCCGCCCTATCAAAATCACTTAATTCAGGTGCATCCGTTCTGGTTACTTCGTCCTCTTCAACTTACGAAGGTGCGGCTATGACAAGCCTGTATGCAGCGACGAAAGGTGCCGTTATCGCCATGGTCAAAAGCTGGGCATCTGCGCTGGCGGAACGTGGCATTCGCGCCAACACTTTAGTGCCAGGCCCAATTGAAACTAATTTCAGGCACTTTATGCCAGAGGAGTCGCGACAGCAGTTTGAAGATTTCGTGGTAAGCCAGGTTCCTTTAGGTCGCGCAGGCACAGCAGAAGAAGCCGCTGCGGTTGCACTCTTCCTCCTGTCCGATGACGCATCCTATGTTACTGGCAGTCAGTATGCTGTAGACGGCGGGCTAGTACATTACTGATGCGTCTATAAGGAATGATGAAATCTATTGAGTAGATTCAATACAGTCTGCAGTTCTCTCATAGTGGTTCTCGCCCAGCTGCAGGTCTGCTCCGTGTAAGAAGCAGACATTACCTAACACATTAATGACCGTCACAGGTTTACGCTTTCTTCACAGTAAGAGTGGTGGTTGATGAGTTATCATATTTTAAAACACCCAACTGATAAATCCATCTGAATACTTTTTACTGATTTTTATTGCATACAAATCATGAAGACTTAGAAATAAATCATAATCTTTTTTAAATATTAACTCCTCATACTCTGCCATTATTAAATTATGCTGAGATGTTAGTTTGGACATCCTCTCCATTTCACTGACAAGCATGGATTTATTTGCGTCGATAGATTCGTCCATAGCAATAAACTTCCGCATTAGGGGAATTAACTGATTAGGTTCTAAGTTTTTTGTATTCTCCTTGGCTTTTTTTTGTCTTTCTGAATAGATGGAATTAATCGCATCTGTATATTTTTTGGACAACCCCATAAATTCAGGATATGACCCAGTAACTAATGAAAGCTCTTCATACTTGAGAAATAAATCGGTCTTGCATTTCTTTACCGTTATTTCAAGGTCTTCAACTCCCTTTTTTAACTCCACGTTTGCTTTAATAATAGACATCTGAAGAGCTTCATAATATTGGCCTAATTTCGAATCAGGGGTCACAGTCATATGTACTATCTCATTAGACATAAGCTGATAAGATCCAGACAACTCCCCATACTTTAGAAAAAGTTCATTGTGTGAAGATGAACAAGAACTTTGTAATTCCCTCATTGGCCTGAAGTAATCCTTTATGAGTTCCTCTTGAAGACCTTGGTCTTTTTTGTAGTTTTCTAAAATTCCAGCAAAAAGAAATGATCCTAAAGATATAGAAATTATGGCAATTAGCAATTGACTAGAAAATGATTGTGCTCCATTACTCATGAATTATCCTTAACATATTTTAGAAATAAACGCCCCTGTCAGGGAGAGATCGACAGGTCGGAAACAAACTTAACTGATGGGTTAACCATAATCCAGGAGCTTATTTAAACACTTAGTGTGGCTGTCTGCTTCACGCTCATAACGGTCCCCCCTCTCCAATCCGCCTCATGCTGATGGCTGGCATAGTTATCACAAATACTCCCAAGCATTATGGTAAATCCCTTGTTGTGCTGTGCTCAGACAGTTGTATCTCGCAAATTCTTCAGCAAACATCTCCAAAGCACAAATAAGGATCGAGCCATATGAACATAACCAAAATCGACCACATCCACGTCTACGTTGACGATATCGAGAAAGCAGAACACTGGTATCAGGAAATCCTTGGCTTCACCCGCGATAGCTCCCTGTACTTCTGGTTTGAACAAGGAGGGCCGCTGGTCATCAGTAATGATGGCGCATCACTTTCCCTCTTCCTTAGAAAATCCCAACACCCAGGCCATACCATGGCTTTTGCCGTGCAGGCATCCGCGTTTCTCGAACTGTTATCTATTCTCAAGTGCAAAAAAATCGCCTTTACCGTCAGTGATCACGATGTCTCTATGTCTCTTTACTTCAGCGATCTCAGTGGCAACAAGATTGAAATAACGTCCTGGGAATATACACAGGCAAAACAGATATTGGAAAACACGGGATAACGATTCGCCATCAAGGAACGGATAACGCTACAATCAATAACGGATTAACATTTTGAACGGAGTCAAAAATTGAAATTTCACTATTCGCTTCATCGCCTTAGCCTGATAAAGCAATGGCAAAAGGACAGTTTCAGAATCGCGTTTTTCATTCTCATCGGCCTATTCTTTTCAGCCGTGATCAAATGGCTATTACCCCAATTAACTCATGTTAATATCACCGGCGGCTTTACCGGTATGCTATGCGGGCTTGCAGCAAGCTTTTGGCTTACTAATATGCGTGGCTTAAATTTAAGACCCCCATTCGCCAAAGCGACCTGGATTCAGTTCTGGAGAAATACCATTACCAGCAAACTGAGCAAGGTTATTATGAGCTGCAGATAGCGAAATACAGAAGATTCAAATCTCAGCGTATTTATATAAGTAACGATGGTAATGACATCACGCTGGAAGGCCCCTACAACACCCTCAAAAGAATCATCAATCATCTCAATAAATAGCCGGAAGCTTTGAGGGGCCAATATTAGATGACTGGAACAAATATCAATCCAGTCATCGTCATTCTTAACCGTGCACTACCACATTAAACCCTTCATCCGCATGCGGTGCGACGAAGTAGCTGCTGATCACCTCGAACTGCGTATCGGTGGCCGCAAAGTCATGCTCACCTTCTGCGTTGCGCGCATGCAAACGGCTTTTACACACCGCATCGGGCACATCGATAAAGTGCAGCTGATGTTCCACCTGTGCACTCTGGATCACCGCCTTCATCCACTGACGTTGGCCGACGGTGTTCGCCGGGAAATCCAGCACCACTGACACACCTCGCTGTAACAGTGCGATTAGGTGTGGCGTCATCGCATTACGTAGCTTGCCCGCACAACGCACGTAGTCCGCAACATCCTGCATCTCTTCGGCGAACAAATGTGCCAGCCAGGCGTCTTCGCTGATAATCACCGCGCCAGTTTGTTGGGCCAGTTGATGTGCCAGCGTGGATTTTCCGGCAGCGATTTTACCGCACAGCAGATGCAAAACAGGACGAGATGTGGACACAGACGCAGATTCCATTAGCCAGCTCCAGATAAAATGACGCTCTACCATGCCGTTAAATGCCGGTCCAGTAAAGCCTGGCATCTACACTTACGCTATCTCTGCAAAAAATAAGGAGACGCATGATGAGTCAACGCCTGCATAAAATCGACTTTCCGGTCAGCAAGGCGCGGAAGTATCTGGAACCTGGTCCGGTGGTGTTGCTGAGTTCGCAATTTGAAGATCACCACGACATCATGACGCTCGGCTGGCACACCATTCTGGAGTTCTCGCCGTCATTGGTCGGCTGCATGATCGCCAACGGCAACTACAGTCATGAGCTGATTCGGCAAAGCGGACAATGCGTGATTAACATCCCCTCGGCGGATTTGGTGGATAGCGTGGTGGCGATTGGTAACTGCCATGGCGATCGCCTCGATAAGTTCGATGCCTTTCACCTCACGCCAGAACCGGCAAAAGTGGTGAATGCGCCGCTGATCGATGAGTGCTTCGCCAGCTTTGAGTGTCAGCTGTATGACGATTCGATGGTGAATAACTACGGCTTCTTTATTTTCGAAATCGTCAAAGCGCATGTCGCCGATAAACCGGAATTTCCGCCGACGCTGCACTACACTGGCGAAGGACGTTTTACCGTAATGAGCAATAGCGTGCTCGACAAGCACCATGATTTTAAGCCAGAAATGTTAATTTAAGCGGCTTGAATTCGCTTTCGAGCGCCCTCACAGTAACGCTTTCGACCTGACAGGAGTAATAACAATGGCAACCGAATATGCGGTGATCGCCGGTGGCTGTTTCTGGTGTACCGAAGCAGTGTTCAAAGATGTGATTGGCGTGGAGTCAGTCGAAAGTGGGTATACCGGCGGGGAGCGCCCGAACCCAACCTATGAGCAGGTGTGCAGCGGTGCCACCGGCCACGCCGAAGCGATCCGCGTCGGTTTCGATCCCGAGCAGGTGAAATATGGCGACCTGCTGGATATCAGCTTTGCGACGCACGATCCAACGCAGCTGAACCGTCAGGGCAACGACGTCGGTACCCAGTATCGTTCAGCGATCTTCCCGGCGAATCCAGACCAGGAAGCCGAAGCGATTGCCGCCATTGCGCGTGCGCAAGCCGATCTCAACGTGCCGGTGGTGACCACCATCGAGCCGCTGAAAGAGTGGTATCCGGCAGAAGATTATCATCAGGATTACTGGGATGGCGCCGGCCAGCTTAACGGCTACTGCATGGCGGTGATTCCACCGAAACTGCAGAAGCTGCGTAAGAGCTTTGCCAACCGCGTGAAGCAGGGCTAATCCAGCCCCCTAAGATGCGGCCTCTGCACGCCGCATCCAGTCTGCTTATCACCATCAAAGGTCGTCATTTATGACGACCTTTTTGCATTAAAGCGTCATAATAGCGCCCTCTTCTCTTCAGGGAGCGATGATGACCACGCCTCAACCCGCAATCCCCGCGCGCAAGCGGCCCATGAAACTCAACACGCTGGTGACGCTGATGCTCAGCGCGGTGATCGTGCTGGTGCTGCTGAGTGTGCACATGTTCTATTTCTTCCAGATTGGTGCTTCAACCCGTGCCCAGTTAGAAGATAAAGCCATGGCGGTGGCCCGCACGCTGGCAAGATCGCCGGAGATTCAGCAGGCGCTGACGCAACCGGTGGCCAATGCCAATATTCAACCCATCGCGAAAGCCGTGGAAGAGAGCAACAATCTGCTGTTTATTACCGTCACCAATATGGACGGTATCCGCTATTCTCATCGCAATCCGGAACTGGTCGGCAAGCACTTTATCGGCGAAGACATTGGGCCCGCCCTGCGCGGCCATGAAAACGTCTCGGTGAACAAAGGTTCTCTGGCAAAAGCGCTGCGCGTGTTTACCCCGGTGTATAACGCGGAGGATCGGCAGATCGGCGTAGTGGCGATCGGTATTTCCCTTGATGCCGTGACCGATCAGATCAACGAAAGCCGCTGGAGCATTATCTGGACCATTCTGATTGGTACGCTGGCAGGCGCGATTGGCACCCTGGTGCTGGTGCGCGTGCTGAAACGCATCTTATTCGGCCTCGAACCCTACGAGATTTCCACTCTGTTTGAGCAGCGTCAGGCAATTCTCAACTCGGTCAAAGAGGGCGTGGTGGCGATGGACGATCAGGCGCAGGTGACGCTGGTGAATCAGGCCGCGCGCACCCTGCTTAATGAGCCGTCGTCCAGCGGTATGATTGATAACGAGGGCATTGATGATGCCTCGGTGATCAACCAACACCTGCGAGATGTGCTGCACAGCGGCCGTGCGCGTCGTGATGAAGAGCTGAATGTGAATGGTCGCTTGTTGTTGTGCAATACGGTGCCGGTACGCAGCCAGGGACGCATTATTGGCGCGGTCTGTACTTTCAGGGACAAGACCGAAATCAGCCGACTGATGCAGCGTCTGACGGGCATGGTAAACTACGTCGATGCGTTGCGGGAGCGCTCGCACGAGTTCATGAACAAGCTGCACGTGATCCTCGGCCTGCTGCACATGAAAAACTATGCGCAGGTGGAAGCGTATATTTTGAAAACCGCCAATAATTACCAGACTGAGATTGGCTATTTGCTTGATCGCATCAAGTCACCGGTGATTGCCGGTTTCCTGCTGAGCAAGATCAATCGCGCTTCGGATTGCGGTCATCGCCTGACCATCAGCGATGCCAGCTATGTGCCCGACAGCGGTAACGAAGACCAGATGGCGGCCCTGATCACCGTGGTCGGTAATCTGGTGGAGAACGCCATCGATGCGCTCAGCGAGCAGACCGAAGGCGAGATCCACGTGATGCTGCACTATCAGAACGGCTGGCTGGCGTGCGAAGTGAGTGACGATGGTCCCGGCATTGAGCCGGCCAATCTGGCGACAATTTTTGATAAAGGGTTCTCCACCAAAGGAGAGAACCGTGGTGTGGGCCTGTTCCTGCTGAAACAGCAAACGGAAAACCTCGGTGGCGGCGTGACCGTTGAGTCAGAACCCGGCGTATTTACCCAATTTTTAGTACAACTTCCCTGGGATGGAGGAAACCAATCCGCATGATCAATGTGTTAGTGGTCGATGATGACGCCATGGTCGCTGAGCTGAACCGTTCTTTTATCGGTCAGGTTCAGGGCTTCCACTGCTGTGGAACCGCTTCGACCCTGAAGCAGGCCAAAGAGATTCTGTTCAACAGCGACACCCCGATTGATTTGGTGCTGCTGGATATCTACATGCAGCAAGAAAATGGCCTCGATCTGTTGCCGGAACTGCGCAAAGCCCAGAGTTCGGTGGAAGTGATCATCATTTCATCCGCTGCCGATGCCGAAAACATCAAAACTTCGCTGCACTACGGCGTGGTGGATTATCTGATCAAGCCGTTCCAGTTCCCGCGTTTTGAAGAGGCGCTCACCAGCTGGCGGCAGAAGAAGTCGTTGATGGATAATCAGCACTACTATCAGCAGTCTGATGTCGATCTGTTGATCCATGGTAACCCGGCCACGCAGCATGACAACAAGCGCCTGCCGAAGGGTTTAACGCCGCAGACGCTGCGCACCTTGTGTCAGTGGATTGATGCCCATCCCGGCCATGAGTTCTCCACCGATGAGCTGGCGGCGGAAGTGAATATTTCGCGCGTGTCGTGCCGTAAATATCTGATCTGGCTGGCGCAGATTAATATTCTGTTCACCAGCATTCATTACGGCGCCACCGGCCGTCCGGTGTATCGCTATCGTTTACAGCCGGAATACCATTCGCTGTTGCAGCAATACTGTCAGTAACGCAGCTGCCAGTCGACATCGCGCTGCTGGAACTGAAAGTGGCGCGGTGAAGAGCAGATGATTTGCCGATCGCGCGTCACAAACACCGCATCCAGATCGGGCTGGTCGGCCAGATAAGCCAGCCCCTGCTCCACGCCCATGCCGTACAGCAGTGTGGTGTAGATGTCGCCATCCAGTGAGCGGTCGGAAATCACCGTCACGCTCAGTAACTCGTTGTCCAGCGGATAGCCGGTGTGGGGATCGAAGATATGGTGCCAGCACTTGCCGTCCAATTCGAAATAGCGCTCGTAAATTCCCGATGTCACCACCGATTTGCCCTGCACTTGCAGCACGCCCAGCAGTTCATCCTCACGCCCAAACGGCTTTTTCAGGCCAATGCTCCAGCCTTGTGGCTCGTGCGGTGGCGCGCCGAGCGTCTGCACATTGCCGCCAAGATTGATCAGCGCCTGCGGCACGCCCTGTTGGCGTAAAAACGCCTGCACCACATCCGCGATATACCCTTTGGCGATGGCCCCGAGATCGATCTCCATGCCCGGCTGTTGCAGGAACACCGAACGCTCTTCTTCGTTGAGGATCACCTGATGTGGATCGGTGAGCGGCAACAGTGCGGCAATCTCATTGGCGGGAGGCACGGCACGCCCCTGAAAACCAATCTTCCAGCGTTTGACCACCGGACCGATGGTGAAGTTGAATGCGCTGCCGGGTGACACACTGACGGCGTGTGCCACGCTGATCAGTCGGAACACCGCCTCACTGACGCGCACTGCATGGCGTCCCGCTGCCTGGTTGATCGACATCACTTCGGATTCGGCACGATTGACGGTGAACAGGTTTTCCTGCTGCTTGATAAGTTGAAAGACCTGACGGGCTAAGGTGGGGTTATCGTCGAAGAGTTTGAGCAGAATGGGCAAACCCATCAGAACAGCAGAGTAGGAGTAGACGCCTTCGGTCATAGAGCCTCGTTTACCCGCCATACTGCGCGCCAGTAGGTTGTGTCGATAACCCAATGACCGACCGCTGCCAGTCATTGGGATTCACCCTTAACGCTTTACTCTGGTACGCAATATTTTGGGTAATTAACGTTAATTAATTTCCTAACGCCAGTTTAGCCGCATTGTGACCGGCCTTGATACCGAAGATGATGATATCCGCTACTGCATTACCGCCGATACGGTTCGCACCGTGGATACCGCCGACCACTTCACCAGCAGCCCAGGCTCCGGGAATTACCTGTTTCTGCGCATCCAGCACCGCAGTATCGGTGTTGATGGTGACGCCGCCCATAGTGTGGTGCACCCCTGGGGCGATACGGATGGCGAAGTACGGACCTTTATTCAGCGGGTGACGCAGCGCCGTCTTACGACCGAAGTCTTCATCATCCTGCTTCGCCACGAACTCGTTATAACGGCCGAGTGTGGTTTGCAGCGCTTCCTGATCCATGTTGAGTTTGACCGCCAGCTCGTGCGGGGTTGGTGCGCTAATCACAAAGCCTTTGGCGATATATTCATCGGCCGCTTTGTTATTAGCACGCACCTGCTCATCAAACACGATCCATGCGCTTTTCTCTGGCAGTGCGATGATCTCAGCAGAGACTTTGTCACGGGTTTCCATCTCATTGTAGAAACGCTTACCCGCCTGGCTGACCAGAATCGCCCCGCCGCCACGCATCGCTTCGGAGATCAGATAAGACGTAGTCTGCTCAACCGTTGGGTGAATCTGGATCTCGCCCATATCCACGGTATCCGCACCGATTTTTTGCAACATGGCGATACCGCTACCGGTGGCACCTTTGTGGTTGGTGGTAACGAAGCCATCCAACTCCGGACGGTATTTCACCACCATTTCGCGGTTAGCACTGAAACCGCCGGTGGCGACAATCACGCTTTTCGCATTAAGAATGCGGCTGTCATTGTACTCATCCACCACTTTGACGCCGGTAACGGCACCGTTTTCCACCAGGATCTCTGAAACTGAGGTCTCCAGCAGCACTTCGATTTCACGCTGGTTGACGTTTTTCACCAGACCGCTGATCAGGAAGCCACCGACGGCAGAACGATCTTCCGGGCGGTGCGTGCGGTCGATGCTCATGCCGCCAGTGATGGTGATGTCGCACAACTCGATATTTTTCGCCGCCAGCCACTCAATCGCTTCCGGCGCCTGCTCAACAAACTCGCGCAGCAGCACCGGGTTGTTTTTGAATTTACCGCCCTTCAGCGTCTCTTCGTAGAACAGCTCTTTGCTGTCTTCGATGCCTTTCAGTTTCTGATAGCGGGTTTCGGCGGCGTTCATGCCCACCGAGGCTTTGATGGTGTTACCGCCAATGGTCGGCATCTTCTCGATGATCACCACGCGTGCGCCGTCATCGTGCGCCTGAATCGCCGCCGCCAGACCGGCACCGCCCGTGCCCACCACTACCACGTCATAATTGACCGGTGCGTTCGGGTTACCGCCCTCTTCAATCACATACTCTTTACTGGAGGTGGTCAGTGCGCGGGAGACCGCTTTTTTCAGCGCCTCACTCTGTGTGGTCGCACCGGTGATGGCATCGACGTGCGGGCTGTTCGCCACCAGAATGCGTTCACGCAGGCTTTCAAAGGTACTGGTAAAGTCGACATCCAGGCTGGGATCCGGCACCAGTGAGATATCAGTGATACGGTCGGTGTCGAGGGTGACGTTGATTTTCAGCTTCAGCGCTTCGGCTTCCACTTTCGCCTGGTAAACCCCGGCTTTGTATTTACGATGGCCATCGCTGACGTCACGGATCATCGCATCCACCAGCGAGAAGCGCCACAGCGGTTCTGGAATCGTCAGCGCCTCACGCTTGGTGCTGTCGATGTAGAGTTCCATGTGCTCGTTTTTGATGATGCGATCGGCCCAGTCCGGATAGGCGATGCAGGCTTTACCGACCGCCACCAAATCAAAGCCGTGCTCCAGCGCATTCTCGGCATCTTCTTTATTCACCACACCGCCGACGCCAATCACCGGCACTTTCGCCAGCGTGGCAGAGCGTTCGGCCAGGTATTTGGTGATCAGGGGCGTGGGATCTTTGGTATCGACAATCGATGGACGCAGCAGCTGTCCGACGGAGAAGTGCACGTAATCCAGACCGCGCGCCGCCAGTTTTTCCAGCAGATACATGGTGTCATCCCAACGGATGCCGGGAACTTCCAGCTCTTCCGGTGAGAAGCGATAACCGATGATGAAGTCAGCCGCCGCAAAGCGATCGGCCATTTTATGGGTGATCTCCAGCACTTCCATTGGGAAGCGTGCGCGGTTATCGCGGCTGCCGCCCCATTTGTCGTCGCGCTGGTTAGAGTTAGGTGAGTAGAACTGCTGGATCAAATAGGTGTTCGCGCCGTGGATCTCAACACCGTCAAAACCGGCTTTGATCGCGCGGTTTACCGCATCACCAAACTTGGTGATCATCACATCGACTTCTTCGGCGGTCAGCGCTTGCGGTTTGGTGGCACCGTCACGCGGTGCGGCAATGGCGCTCGGTGCAACAGGGGTTTTACCGCCAATCAGCGCCGGCTCAACCATGCGGCCACCGTGGTAAATCTGCAGAATGGCTTTTGAACCTTCAGATTTTATCGCATGGGCGATTTTCGCCAGCCCGGCAATTTTGTTGTCGCTGTCGATACCCAACGCGCCAGGGAAAGCCGGGCCACGGTTATCAATAAAGCAGCATTCGACAATCACCGTACCGATACTGCCCGCACGTACGCGGTAGTACTCGACCAAATCGCTGGTGACACCGCCATCAAAATAGCCGGTACAGGTGGTCATCGGGGCCATCACCAGACGGTTTTTCAGCACCGCACCTTTTGGCAGCGTTAGCGGGTTAAGGATTGGGGTGAGCTTATTCATAATGAGCAACTCCAGAATTAAGAAATTGTGTATTCAATTCTTTGGCGGTTCGGCGCGGCTTTATAATTATTTAAGTGGTCCGATTTCATGGCATAAATATACCATTTTATTTAGTTACATAACCCAGATTGTTAGTTATATAAGTTTTACGTTTAGAAATGATATTTGATGCTCATTGCTGGAATTAGCGCTCCGATAAGTTTTAACCAAGACTTGACAAAAATCAACTTTTTCCTTACATTTAAAACAAATGTAGTACTATCATAAAGATAAAAGCCTCCAACCCGCCTCATTTTGCTCGATTTTTCGCGTTTCGATAGTTTGTAGCGTTTAATCCACAGCAGACAGAAAGTTAAATAAAAAGCAAAAGATAAAAATTAAAAAACAGTGCATATTTTTTATTGATCTAGATCAAAGGAGATATTTTAATTAATCGCATCTTAGCTGCATTCAATTGATAATTCGCGTATCGAATTTGCAAAGCAAAGTTTCATCAAAGAACAAAATTTAAATTGTCACGACTCATCTGCTGCACGCATGTTGAAACCAAAAGAACAGTGTGTTCGTGACAATCAATCGCATTCTTCCTAACTTGCAGACAAAACTATGAACACACAAACAACCCAGAGTGCCTCCCCCATAGTGCCTCCTGCGGCGCCGGGGAAAAAGAATCGCCTGATTATGTTGTGCCTGCCGATCATTGTGGCGGTGCTGTTGCTGTTGGTCCCGACCCCTGCCGGGCTGGAACCTTACGCATGGCACTTCTTTGCTATCTTCGTTGGCGTGATTGTCGGGCTGATCTTTGAGCCGCTGCCCGGTGCCGTTATCGGCCTGACTGGCGTGGTGGTGATAGCGCTGTTCAGCCAGTGGGTGCTGTTCAGCCCGGCCGAACTGGCGGATCCCAAGTTCAAAACCGCCGCACAGTCGTTCAAATGGGCAGTGAGTGGCTTCGGCAACTCCACCGTCTGGCTGATCTTCGGTGCCTTTATGTTTGCCGCCGGCTACGATAAAACCCAGTTCGGACGCCGCCTGGCGCTGATTCTGGTGAAGTATCTCGGCCGTCGCAGCCTGACGCTCGGTTACGCCATCACCTTCGCGGACCTGTTACTGGCACCGTTTACGCCTTCTAACACCGCGCGCAGCGGCGGTACCATCTACCCGATCATCGCCAACCTGCCGCCGCTGTACGGTTCCAAACCGAATGACCCGAGCGCACGTAAGATTGGTTCTTACCTGATGTGGGTGGCTATCACCGCCGCCTGTATCACCAGTTCAATGTTCCTCTCTGCACTGGCACCGAACCTGCTGGCGCTGGCGCTGGTAAAAAGCGTGGTGGGCTTCGAAATCTCCTGGGGTATGTGGTTCCTCGCCTTCCTGCCGCTCGGCGTGCTGTTGATTCTCACCATGCCGCTGCTGGCGTACTGGCTCTATCCGCCGGAAGTGAAGGTTAATGACGAAGTGCCACGTTGGGCGACCGCTGAACTGGCGAAGCTTGGCAAGCTGTCACGCAATGAAATCCTGCTGCTGGTGTTTGTGGTCTCAGCACTGATGATGTGGATCTTCGCTGCCGCATGGATTGAACCGGCGATGGCCGCCCTGCTGGTTATCGTGTTGATGCTGTGGACCGGTGTACTCAACTGGAACGATATCACCAGCAACAAAGCGGCATGGAATACCTTTGCCTGGTTCGCCACGCTGGTCGCCCTGGCAGATGGTCTGGCACGTGTGGGCTTTATCGCCTGGCTGGGTAAAGAAGGTGCGCAGCTGCTGCACGGCTATGACCCACAAGTCTCGGCGGTGGTGTTGCTGGTGGCCTTCTACTTACTGCACTACCTGTTCGCCAGTACCACTGCGCACACAACTGCGCTGTTGCCAGCGATGCTGACCATTGCCGCTTCGATTCCGGGTATCAATATGCCAGTGTTCTGCCTGATGATGTGTGTGTCCTTAGGTGTGATGGGTATCATCACCCCGTACGGCACCGGCCCAAGCCCGATTTATTACGGTAGCGGCTACCTGCCAACCAAAGATTACTGGCGTCTCGGTACCATCTTTGGTGCCATCTTCCTGATTGCTCTGATGGTTATCGCCTACCCATGGATGGTGATGATGTTCTGATGATGTTGCTCCGATGTTAAAATCGGAGCCGCGCAGTACCGTGAAAGTGTTATGATGCTCGCCAGTCAGTCCTTACGGAGGGCTGGCGAGAGAAAATCAAAAAACAGATCGCCTAATTTGTCACCTGCCACTCTGACAGGCGACACGAAGCTAAGTGAGCCAACATGTCGAACAAACCCTTCTATTATCAGAATCCCTTTCCTCTCGCCAAAGATGATACCGAATACTATCTGCTGAGCCGCGATTACGTCTCAGTAGCCAACTTCGATGGCGAAGAGGTGTTGAAAGTCGATCCGAAAGCCCTGACGCTGCTGGCGAAGCAGGCATTCCATGATGCTTCATTCATGCTGCGCGCCTCGCATCAGGCGCAGGTTGCCGCGATTCTGGCCGATGACGAAGCCAGCAAGAACGACAAATACGTTGCCCTGCAGTTCCTGCGTAACTCGGAAATTGCTGCCAAAGGTGTGTTGCCGACCTGCCAGGACACCGGCACGGCAATCATCATGGGCAAAAAAGGCCAGCGCGTCTGGACTGGCGGTGGCGACGAAGCCGCGCTGTCACAAGGCGTCTATAACACCTTTATTGAAGACAACCTGCGTTACTCGCAGAACGCCGCGCTGGATATGTACAAAGAGGTCAATACTGGCACTAACCTGCCGGCGCAGATCGACCTCTACAGCGTGGATGGCGACGAGTACAAATTCCTGTGCATCGCCAAAGGCGGCGGTTCTGCCAACAAAACCTATCTATATCAGGAAACCAAAGCGCTGATCACCCCGGCCAAGCTGAAGAATTATCTGGTTGATAAGATGATGTCACTTGGCACTGCCGCCTGCCCGCCGTACCATATCGCGTTTGTGATTGGCGGTACCTCAGCAGAAAGCACGCTGAAAACCGTCAAGCTGGCTTCCACCCACTACTACGATTCACTGCCGACCGAAGGTAACGAACACGGTCAGGCATTCCGTGACGTGGCATTGGAGCAGGAACTGCTGAAAGCCTCACAAGAGCTGGGCCTCGGCGCACAGTTCGGCGGTAAATACTTCGCCCACGACATTCGCGTGGTGCGTCTGCCGCGTCATGGCGCGTCTTGCCCCGTTGGCATGGGTGTGTCCTGCTCGGCTGACCGTAATATCAAAGCCAAGATCAACCGCGAAGGCATCTGGATCGAAAAACTGGAAGATAACCCAGGCCGCTATATCCCGGAAGAACTGCGTCAGCAGGGCGAAGGCGAAGTGGTGAATGTCGATCTTAACCGCCCGATGAGTGACATTCTGGCGCAGCTGTCATCCTATCCCGTGGCAACCCGCCTGTCGCTGAACGGCACCATTATCGTGGCGCGTGATATTGCCCACGCCAAGCTGAAAGAGCGTATTGATAACGGCGAAGGTTTGCCGCAGTACATCAAAGATCATCCGGTGTACTACGCGGGCCCGGCGAAAACCCCGGAAGGTTATGCATCCGGTTCACTTGGCCCAACTACTGCCGGTCGTATGGACTCCTACGTTGACCTGCTGCAGGAACACGGCGGCAGCATGGTGATGCTGGCAAAAGGCAACCGCAGCAAACAGGTGACTGATGCCTGCCATAAACACGGCGGCTTCTATCTCGGCAGCATCGGCGGCCCGGCAGCGGTGCTGGCGCAGCAGAGTATTAAGAGTCTGGAGTGCGTGGAGTACGCGGAACTGGGAATGGAAGCCATCTGGAAGATTGAAGTGGAGAACTTCCCGGCGTTTATCCTGGTGGATGACAAAGGCAACGACTTCTTCCAGCAGATCCACAATCAGTGTTCTGCCTGCGTGAAGTAAGGCTTTTAGCCGTGCTAAAACTAAAAATCCGCGGCTTATGGCTGCGGATTTTTTTATGGGGTGAGCACTGCGCGATGCTTACATCGCACCGAGTTGTACGTCTAACAGCATATCGGCATCATCATCGTTTTGACCAATCACGTAGATCGCCTGACGTCCCGGCAGATTCACCGTGATGATGTGCTGATCATCGGCATCCAGCACGTCATCGTGCTGTTTTTGAAACTTATGCAATGTGTTCATGTTTTTCCTTAAAATGGTGCGCGACTTTACTTTCCCTACACTCTTATATCGACAAGACCAGGCTCAAATGTAGCGGAATATTCTGCTTTCGTGATGCAGGCACTCTGTCACGGCCAAATGACAGTCTGATTAAAGAAGTAACGCACATTTCTTACTGTGAGGATGTCAGTGCCGGACAACCTGGTAGCGCCGGATAACGGATGCAATCCGCTGTCACCCCCTTCTCACTGTGCGGCGTCCCATCTGGTGCCCAGCGGTAATCCACCATGTAGGCGCGATACACCGTGTTGCCACTGTAGTGATCGCGCGGCATCGCTTTGCCGTAAAACGGGCTGACGTACTCCCAGACAATCGCGCCCTGCGGTGTCACCTGGAACAGGCGGCCGCTCTGCCCTTCGTTGATCAAGGTGTTGCCATTCGGCAGGCGCTGCGCGTTGCTGATATAGGCACTGTAGAAGGTGGAGATCGCTTGTCCCGATTTCTCGCCGGTGTACTCCCAGACGATTTGTTTGGTTTGCGGGTTCACTTCAATGACGCGTGAAGCGGAGAAGAATCCTTGCCGCGTGGGCGGGAATCCGGCGTTGCCCTGATTATCAAAAATCAGAATATTGCCAGCACCCGGTAAGCCCGGTCCGATCATGTGCACATCGTGCTCGCCAATCAGTTGATCCAGCGGACGCGGCAGCGGTGTATCCAGCTTCAGCGCTGGATAATCAGGCCCGATGCGCCACACCACTTTGTCCGTCTGCCGATCGACAATCACGGCCACGTTGCCGTTGCGCGAGTTAAACAGGATGTTGTCAGGGGCAAAGCGCTGATCGCCTTTATCAAACCACGGGTTTGGTCCCAGCGGTGCCGCCGTGTTCATATGCAAAAAGTCAGCGTCCTGACTGTCACGGATCATCGCCAGTTGCGCGTCAGAAAAACCCAGCTCATTGAGGTGATCGGCCACCGACCAGCTCCATAGCTTTTCCCCCTGCGGCGACACCTCCTCCAGCGTATTATCGATAATGCGATAGTTGTAGCCCGGCAGCTGGCGCAGTGCCGCGCCCAGCACCAGGGTGTTGCCATCTGCCAGGCGCTGGATTTCATGGTGTTGATGCACCGGCTGCTGCTGACTGCCGTATTGCCACTGTACCGCACCGTTCCAGTCCACTTCCGCCACGCTGGCATTCACCATGCCGTTGCCGGGGCTGGCTTCCTTATCGAGATCTTTCTGACGCTCCAGCTGTACCAGCAGATGCCCCCGCTGGCCGTTGATGCGATCAGTGGGAATTGGCCAGCTTGGGAATCCTTCATAGGCCCAGCGATGCACTTCCTGCCCGGTCATATCAATTAAGTGGGTTTGGTTATCGCTGCCGGGGATCACCACATAACCGTTCCAGGCACGCGCGGGATCGTAATACGTCACGCCCGTAGGAAACGCACTGGGAATGGCCGATGCACCAAATGAGATGGACAACAGGCAGACAGACAACGTTGCCGCAATACGCATGATTCACCATCCTGACTAAGGGAGAAAGAAAACGCCCTTATAGGGTAGATGCGAATGGCGGCAGGATTAGTCCGAATGAGGCATGTGGGAGAAAAGGCAGCGGCATGACCCGCTGCCTGAGTGCTTAGAAAAAGCCCAGCGGTTGCGTGCTGTAGCTCACCAGCAAGTTTTTGGTTTGCTGGTAATGATCAAGCATCATTTTATGGGTCTCGCGACCGATACCGGATTTTTTATAGCCACCGAACGCCGCATGTGCCGGATAAAGGTGATAACAGTTGGTCCAGACACGACCCGCTTTAATCGCGCGCCCCATACGATAGGCGCGGTTGATATCGCGGGTCCAGACGCCAGCGCCCAGCCCGTAGATCGAGTCATTGGCGATGGCGAGCGCTTCCGCTTCATCTTTGAAGGTCAGCACACCGACCACCGGTCCAAAGATCTCCTCCTGGAACACGCGCATGCTGTTATCGCCTTTCAGCAGCGTGGGCTGGATGTAGTAGCCGCTATCAAACGCTTCACCAATCTTCTCTACACCGCCGCCGTGCAGCACCTGTGCGCCCTCTTTCTGCGCGATTTCCAGATAAGAGAGGATTTTGTCGAACTGCTGTTGCGACGCCTGCGCGCCAATCATGGTTTCGGTATCCAGCGGATCGCCGCGTTTGATGGTTTTAATACGTTTCATGACGGCCGCCATAAACGGCTCAAAGATCGACTCTTGCACCAGCGCGCGTGACGGACAGGTACAGACTTCGCCCTGATTCAGGAAACCGAGCACCACGCCTTCTGCCGCTTTCTCGATAAAGCTCTCTTCCGCATCCATGATGTCTTCAAAGAAGATGTTCGGTGATTTACCGCCCAGCTCAACGGTGGACGGGATCAGGCTTTTCGCCGCCAGCTCGAGGATGTGCCCACCGGTAGCGGTGGAGCCGGTAAAGGCGATCTTGGCGATGCCCGGATGTGACGCCAGCGCTTCACCGGCTTCTTTACCGTAACCGTGCACCACGTTGATGACACCCGGCGGTACCAGATCTTTGATCACTTCCATAAACAGGGTGATCGACAAGGGCGTCTGCTCAGCCGGTTTCAACACCACGCAGTTACCCGCTCCGAGCGCCGGAGCCAGTTTCCACGCCGCCATTAACAGCGGGAAGTTCCACGGGATGATTTGCCCGACCACGCCCAGCGGTTCGTGGAAGTGATAAGCGGCGGTGAATTCATCGATTTCTGCTGCGGTACCTTCCTGTGCGCGCACGCAGCCCGCGAAGTAGCGGAAGTGATCTACCGCCAGCGGGAGGTCAGCGGCCAAGGTTTCACGTACCGGCTTGCCGTTATCCCAGGTTTCGTTGACCGCGATGTATTCCAGCTTCTCTTCCAGTCGATCGGCGATTTTCAGCAGCACCAGCGAACGTGCCTGCGGGGAGGTTTTGCCCCAGGCATCTGCAGCGGCCTGTGCTGCCGCCACCGCATTATCGATATCGGCCTTATCCGAACGCGGGAACTCGCCGATGGTAGAACCGTTGATGGGGGTGGTGTTGACGAAGTAATTACCGTTCACCGGCGCAACGAATTCGCCGTTGATAAAGTTGCCATAACGCGATTGCAGAGTGATGAGAGAACCTTGTTCTCCCGGAGCAGCGTAACGCATGGTGTTTCTCCTTGCGGACAGAGTGGCGAATAACAACTATGAAACCTGTTATTAACATTGATCGATCAATGTCAGCCTGTCAGATCGCAGAGCGGGAAACTGTGACCGCACCGAAGGAAAATTCCGGCAATGAGGGTTTGAGATTTATGCGTGATGATACTGCACGTCAGTCTCAGCATTGATTAAACGTTACGCTCTTGCCCGCCGCAGATGGCGGGAGTCTATTGCGCCAATTCACAGCCAGGTTATCAGCTTTACATCTCTCCAATTTCTTCCCCGCTTCGTTGCGGAAAATTCCGAGTTTTGCCGCATATGCAGCGAAAAGCGAAGCAAACGCAATGAATTTGGTCAATATGAAACAGGATACTCATCAGGAGAAAGAGATGTTGGCTTCAGCCCTGACGTTAATGCGCGCCAAAGCGAACTTTGTTCAGCAATTTATTCGAAACCCGCGCAAGATGGGCAGCATCACGCCCTCCTCTGCTGCGCTGTGCCGCACCATGTGCGATGCCGCCAACTGGGATCACAGCCTGCATATCGCCGAACTGGGTGCCGGTGACGGCGTGTTAACCCGTCATATTCTGGACAGAATGTCGCCGCAGGCTCAATTAGATGTGTTCGAGATCAGTCCAGATTTAGTGAAGAGTTTGCGCGCGTGGAGCGATCCGCGCATGCAGGTGCGTGCGTGCTCAGCCGAGTACTTGTCGGGTGAATACGATGTGATCTTTTCCGGCCTGCCGCTGCTGTCGCTGCCGCCGGAAACGCGCGAAGCGATTCTGAGCGCCGTGCACGATGTATTGGGCCCGCGCGGTGTATTTATCCAGTTTCAATACACCTCATTGACCCAACCTACCCTGTCACGTTACTTCACCTGGCAGCGCCAGCGGGTGCTGAAAAATATGCCGCCCGCCTGGGTTTATCGCTGCACACGGCATTACGCGCCCTGAGCCTGCACGCGCGGCTGCGGCCGCGTTTGCTGCCAGAATCTTTGGAGCAACTCACGTGACCAATCCTCACCGGCGACCTGCGCGCCATCATCACTCACGCCTTCCGGTAAGCAGGTGGTCATGATTTCGCGGGTAAACTCCGGGTGGAACTGCACCGACAGCGCCTGCGGGGAATAACGTAAAATCTGGCAGCCATCCAGCTCGGAACGTGCCAATACTTCAGCCTGCGACGGCGGCGTAATCACCGACTGACGATGTGACAACCACGCCTGGAATTCACCTGGTAACGTCGCTAACCAGGGATCATCACTGGCAGTGTGGGTCAGGGTTTTCAAGCCGCGCTCCCAGCCGTTCGGGTTATCACCCACTTTGCCGCCCAGCGCATACGCCATCAGCTGATGACCGTAACAGACGCCCAGCAGCGGCAGCTCCGCTTCCAGCGCACCACGGATCCATGCGGCCGTGCGTTCGCTCCAGTCGGCGTGGTCGGTGACCATTGCCCAGGAGCCGCTGAGAATCGCGCCGCTGACGCGATCAAACGCCGGCAACTCTTCGCCAAGATGCGGACGGACAATCACATAGTCTTCAGGCTGCAGTTGCAGCGCATCAATAAACCAGACGGGTTGTTCACCAATTTGCGCCACAACCTGCGGTGGCGGCACTTCGAGTTGAATCAGAGCAAGGGGTAACGCGCGGGTGTGTGTCATTCCGAATTCATTCCTTAACGGAGTCAGCTTTCGGACATCCACTTTGACAGGAAATCAGTGACCTGTCTTATTTTTTTCCTGCATAAGCTCATGCCATAACGAAAAATATTTTTGCACAATGTCACAGAAATGTACGGCTTCGTGCCATGATTAGCCGGTGATTACCCCCCTTTCATGTGAAGGATGACATTGTGGCAGTGCGGCATTTCTTTATGGTTCTGATGGTGGTCTCCATCTGGGCTTTCAATAACGTGGCAGTGAAGTGGGGATTGCTGGAACTTCCGCCGCTGTTCCTCACCTGGATGCGCTTTGTGGTGGTGGCGATTGTACTGGTGCCGTTCTGCCGAATTACGCGCGAACAGCTGCCATGGCTGCTCACCCTTGCCTTCACCTTTGGCTTTATGCACTTCTCGCTGCTGTTTGTCGGCATGCGCTTTACCGATGCCGGCACCGGTGCGATTGTGGTGCAGCTTGGTACGCCGATTGCCATGTTGCTGGCAATGCTGGTGCTAAAAGAGAAGCTGACGCTGGTACAGCTGTTTGGTATTGCGATCTCTTTAAGTGGCGTGGCGGTGCTCTCCGGCAGCCCCACGATTCCGGCGTGGTGGGTCTTATGCATCTTGTTGTGCAGCGCCTTTGGCTGGGCCATCAGCAATATGATCGTGAAGAAATCGCCGCCGATAAAACCGCTGACGCTCACCGGTTGGATCTCCTTCCTCGCCGTGCCGATTGTCGGTGCCGCTTCCTGGCTCACCGAATCGCACCAGTTTTACGCCTTAAGTCATGCGGGCTGGCGCGGCTGGTTTGGTATTCTTTACAGCGCGCTGGCTTCCTCGATTGTGGCTTATACCCTGTGGTATTCGTTGCTGAAAAAGTACAACGTCAACTTAATCATGCCTTACTCGCTGCTCACGCCCGTGCTGGCCGTGTTGATGGGCGTAATTGTGCTGGGCGATAGCATGAACAGCTTCAAAATTCTCGGGGCGTCTCTGGTAGTGCTCGGTACCGCCATTGCGGTGATCAACCTGCGTAATCTGCGCATGCACGCGCGCTTTCCTCGCCTGCGCCGCCGTTAAATTCTCTCTGCTATGCTTGAGTCTCGCGCGTTTTCCGGAGACTCAATATGGATACTCAATCTGCTGCCGCGTTATGGCAGCAACTGTGGCAAGGATTGCGTGGCGCGGAACCCCTTCCCGCGCTCAGCTTTCTCCAGCCCGATACCTTTTCTTCCGCGTTTGCCGTCAGTGAACTGGCCGCCACCAGCATCGGGTTGGCAAGCCAGGCAGTGAGCGATTTACTCGGGCAATCGGCCCCGGTTAGCGTCAATGTAAGGCTCGCCTCTCGCTGGTTTCAGCACAGCCTCACGCCGCTAAATCGCTCACCCGCCGCGCTCTGGGATCCCTTTGCAGGCGATTACGCCACCGCCGATGGCTGGATCCGTCTGCACACCAACGCTCCGCATCATCGCGCCGCCATGGAGCAGGTGCTGGGCCAACACGCCGACCGCGCCGCATTAGCGCAGCGGGTGTCTCAGTGGCAAGCGGCCGCGCTGGAGCAGGCCGTGATTGAGGCTGGCGGCTGTGCTGCGCAGATGCGCAGTGAGCAACAGTGGTTGCAGCACCCGCAAGGGCTGGCCGTCAGCAGTGAAGCGCTGATCGCCCAACAGGCCACGGGGGATGCCCCAACGCCCGGCTGGCAACTGCAGCCTGCTCGTCCGCTGCTCGGCGTGCGTGTGCTGGATCTGACGCGCATTATCGCCGGGCCGGTCGCCACGCGTTTTCTCGCCAGCCTTGGCGCGCAGGTTTTACGTATCGATCCTTACGGCTGGGAAGAGCCAACATTGGAGGAGGAGATCACCTGCGGCAAACGCTGCGCACGGCTCGATCTCAAATCCAGAGCGGGCGTTGAGCAGCTGCGCGATCTAATCAAACACGCTGATGTGCTGGTGCATGGTTATCGCGCGGATGCGCTGGAAAAGCTGGGGCTGGATGCCGAGTCACGGCGCAAACTGTCGCCCGGATTGGTGGATGTCAGTCTCAATGCGTGGGGCTGGGGCGGACCATGGCGCAATCGTCGCGGCTTTGACAGTCTGGTGCAGATGGGATGCGGCATTGCCGAACAGGGCATGGTCTGGCGTGGTAACATCAAACCGAAACCGCTGCCGGTGCAGGCGCTCGATCACGCCACTGGCTATATGATGGCCGCCGCTGTGCTGGAAGGGATGCGTCAACGTCGGGAAAATCACGTTGGCTGGCAGGCACGCCTATCGCTGGCGCGCACCGCCAGGCTATTGCAACAGTTTGGCGCGTCACCGCAACAGCCGCAGCATGGCATTACCGCGCAGCACGACGATGCCCTGCCGACAGTTGAGATCAATACGTGGGGGATTGCCGAAAGGTTGCGTGCCGCTGCATACCTGCCCGGCACGCCGATGATCTGCGCCACGCCGGGCGTCAAGCTCGGCAGCAGCGCAGCCAGCTGGTAATCAGGCTTCTTCGTCGTTGCCTTCGTTCAGCTCGTCGTACATTGCCTGAATAGCTTCACGGCTCAGCGCGGCCAGCGTGCGGTAGAACGCGCTGGTCGCGTGGGCTTCCACTTTGCCGAGGAACGCGCCGCACCACGGCAGCAGATAGTCGTCGAACAGCGCTAATTGCGCAGCAAACTCATCCTCCGCGGACTGATCTTCCAGCCACGAGGCCGCCAGCAGCAGTACGCCAAAATGGTCGGCTGGCGCGTCGCTTAACGGCATGCCACGTGAAGAGAGAAACGCACGCACATCCGCTTCTTGCGGGCCGTTTGGCCATTGTGAGGCGTAAGGCGGTACGCTGCATTCGCTGCCGACGAACAGTGCGTTGTAATCCGCCGCCAGGGCCTGCGGATCGCTATTCTGCTGCAGACGTGTTAACAGTTCATCCTGCTCCAGCGGCCACTGAGCCTTCAGTTTGCCTTCACGCAGCATGGAGAAGAGCGGCACCAGCAATGGATCTTGTGGCTGGCGGTTGAACAGCGAGCCGATGACGCGGCAGAGAATGGAAAACTCATTCATGCAACAGAATTCCTTGAGGCTAAAAGTTAAAAGTCCGCAAATTCAGCAATGTGCTTACCGGTTCGCTGTTGGAGAAAGTCGAGCAGGCGGCGCGGCGTGACATTTAACACGCGATCCTCGGGCAAATCCACTTCACGCGTAATGCGGATGCAGTGTTCGAAATGACCGAGGGTAAAGGCGGTGTGCGACTCCGACCCAAACGCCAGACGCTCGCCGGCATCACGCACCGCTTCAGCG